>JAJYGW010000117.1 GCA_021790615.1 Actinomycetes bacterium
TCGGGCTCCCGCTTCTCCACCTGGGCTACTCGTACAAGTTCACGGAGCCTGTGTGGGACGTCATCGCGACCCGCCTCCCGAAGACGCTGGTCCTCGTCGGGACCGCGACCATGCTGGCGCTGGTCATCGCGATCCCCCTCGGCGTCCTGCAAGTCGTGAAGAGGAACAAGCCCAGCGACTACGCGCTCACCGGGCTCTCCTTCGTCCTGTACGCGATGCCCTCGTTCTTCCTTGCAACGCTGCTCATCATCTGGTTCTCCTTCGACGCAGGGCTGCTTCCGGTCTCACCGCCCTCCAACGCGTCGCCGTTCGCCGTCTGGACCGATCCGAAGGGGTTCATCCTTCCGGTCGTCACGCTCGCCGCGCTCACGGTCGCAGGGTTCAGCAGGTACATGCGCTCCTCGCTGCTCGACGCGATGGCCGAGGACTACATCCGAACGGCGAGGGCGAAGGGCGCGAGCAGCCGCCGGGTGCTCTACGGCCATGCGCTCCGCAATGCGCTGATCCCGATCATCACGCTGCTCGGATTGTCGATCCCGGGCATCGTGAGCGGTGCGGTGATCGTCGAGACCGTGTTCAACTACCCCGGTATGGGCCTGCTCACGGTCGACGCCGCGACGAACGCGGACATCCCGACGGTGCTCGGCACGACGCTCGTGATCACCGTGGCGACGGTGATCGGCTCGCTCCTGGCGGACATCCTCTACGTGATCGTCGACCCGCGGATCCGTTACGGAGGGTCGTTTTGACCGAGGCGGAGGACTTCAGGGCAACACCGGAGCTCGGGACACCCGTGACGGGTCCGCTCGCCCCTGTCCGCGTCGGCGTGGACCTCGTCGTGCCCGAGGAGGCGGCCGAGGCCCCCGAAGGCGGCGAGGCACGATCGAGCGGCGGGATCATCAAGCAGATCGTCCGGGTGTTCGTGGAGCACAAGCTCGCGGTGGTCAGCCTCGCCTTCGTCGTCCTCGTCGTCCTGTTCTGCTGGGTCGGGCCGCTCATCTACCACACCAACCAGACGAACCAGGAGCTGGCCCTGCTGAACCCGGAGAACGGCCCGCCGGGGTCGACAGGGAAGTTCCCGCTCGGCACCACACAGACCGGGTTCGACGTGCTCGGTCGCCTCATGTTCGGAGGACAGACCTCGCTCACCGTCGGCCTCCTGTCAGCGCTGGTGGCGACGGTCGTCGGCGTCATCTATGGAGCCGTCGCCGGCTTCTTCGGCCGGTGGCTGGACGCCCTCATGATGCGCATCGTCGACATCGTGCTCTCGATCCCCGTTCTCTTCCTGCTCATCTCGCTCGTCACCATCTTCCACAGCTCCGAGCCGCTGCTCATCTTCGTCATCGCCGGCGTCAGCTGGCTGATCCCCGCACGCCTGATCCGCGGCGAGACGTTAACCCTCCGAACGCGCGAGTACGTCCAGGCCGTTCGGGCGATGGGTGGTGGCGGGGGCAGGATCATCGGCCGGCACATCATCCCGAACGCGGTCGGGACCATCGTGGTGTTCGCCACGTTCCAGGTGGCCACATCCATTCTCATCCTCGCTGCACTCGGCTTCCTCGGCTTCGGCATACCACCGCCGGGGACGGACTGGGGCACCATGCTGTCGAACGGAGTCACTGCCGCCGGTAATGGATGGTGGTGGGAGGTCTATCCGGTCGGCGTCCTCATCGTCCTCGTCGTCGTGGCGTTCAACTTCATCGGTGACGCGTTGCGGGACGCGCTGGAGGTGCGGACTCAGCGCCGCTGACCCGAGAAGCCGCGCGATCGCAAGGGCTCGTGCTGCGGCGGCCAACCTTCCCGTCGACCAGGGTCCACCACCAGGCGCTCGCAGTCGCGCACCCGTGTGCACCAAGGCCCGAGACCGGTTACTGGACCGCTCCTCCCTGCGCTAAGAGCGGGAGGTGGCGACGGGAGTCGCGGGCACCCGGATCGAGACAGGGGTCTCGATGGGGAAGTGGCAGAGCGCCATGTGCCCGTCGCCGAAGTCCAGCCAAGGAGGCACCTCCGCGGCGCAGCGGTCCTCTGCCCGCGGACAGCGCGTTCGGAACCGGCATCCGGAGGGAGGATCTACGGCAGAAGGAAGCTCGCCGCGCACGCCCTTCGCCCTCACCTTGAGGCGAGCCGTGGCCGGGTCTGCTTCGGGCACCGCGTCGAGGAGGCCTCTCGTGTAGTGGTGCGCCGGTCGGTCGTACACGGAGTTGGCCGGCCCGATCTCGACGAGCTTGCCGAGGTACATCACGCCGATGGTGTCGGCCATGTACCTCACGACGGCGAGGTCGTGGGAGATGAGCACGAGCGTGAGGTCCCGCCGTGACTGCAATTCCTTCATCAAGTTCAGGATCTGTGCCTGGATCGAGACGTCGAGCGCGGAGACCGGTTCGTCGGCGACGATCAGCTTCGGGCCCAGCGCCAGAGCACGCGCGAGTCCGATGCGCTGACGCTGGCCGCCAGAGAATTCGTGCGGGTAACGGTCGACGGAGGTGCGCGAGAGTCCGACCTCCTCCAGCAATTGGGCCACCCGACGCGTCTGGTCCTGCTTCGAGCCGATGCGCTGCACCTTGAGCGGCTCGCGCACGATGCCGCCGACCCGCATCCTCGGGTCGAGCGACGCGTACGGGTCTTGGAACATGAGCTGGACATCGCGCCTTGCCCGCCGCAGGCGCTTGCCTCGCAATGACTGGATCTCCTGGGCCTCGAAGCGGATCTTGCCCGCGTTCGCCCGCTCGAGTGCGACGACGAGCCGTCCCACGGTCGTCTTTCCACAACCCGACTCCCCGACCAGTCCGAAGACCTCGCCCTCTCGGATGGAGAAGGAGACGTCAGAGACGGCCTTCACCGTGCCCACCGCTCGTCGGAACACCCCACCCTTCATGACGGGGAACTCCTTCACGAGGTCCTCGACGTTGAGCAGCACCGGGCGCGCCGCGAGCTCGGACGCTCGTCGCACCGAGTAGCTCTCGATCTCGTTCGTGCTGCGAACCTCGACCGCGACCGGTTCGTGCTCGACGTTCACCGGGTGGAAGCATGCGTAGCGGTGCGCGCTCTGGCCGTTCTGCTCGGGCTCAGCCGTCTCGACGAGCTGCGGCTCCTCCTCGCGACATTGGTCCGTCGCGTACTGGCAACGGGGGTGGAACCGGCAGTTCGTGTGCGGCTTGGAGAGGTCCGGCGGGAGCCCGGGGATGCTCACCAGGCGGTCGCCGACGTGGGCCGTCAGCTTTGGCACCGAGGCGAGCAGCGCATCGGTGTACGGGTGCCTCATATTGGTGAACAGGGCCTCGGTTGTCGCCTCCTCGGCGACCCTGCCGGCGTACATCACGATCACCCGGTCGGTCCGACCCGCGATCACACCCATGTCGTGGGTGACGAGAATGACCGACATCCGGAGGCGCTCGCGCAGCTCGTCGATGAGGTCGAGGATCTGTGCCTGGATGGTGACGTCGAGGGCGGTGGTCGGTTCGTCGGCGATGAGCAGCGTCGGGTCGCAGGCAAGCGCCATTGCGATCATCACACGCTGGCGGAGGCCCCCGGACAGCTCATGAGGGTACTGGTCAAGTCGCTCGGCAGGTCGCGGCATGTCGACCAGCTGGAGCACCTCGAGTGCGCGGGCTCTGGCCTCCTGCTTGGACGCGTCGCGATGCAGTCGTACGGCTTCGGAGATCTGCTTGCCGATGGTCATCGTCGGGTTCAACGAGGTCATCGGGTCCTGGGGGATCATCGCGACCTCGTTGCCGCGTACGCGCCGCATCTCTTTCTCAGAGAGCGTCGCGAGGTCGCGACCGTTCAGGACCACGCTTCCGCCCGAGATGTGTCCGTTGCTGGGAAGCAGGCGCATGATCGACAGACCGACCGTGGTCTTGCCGCAGCCCGACTCCCCGACGATGCCGACCGACTCGCCCTGGGCAACGCTCAACGACACGCCGTCGACTGCAACCACGTTGCCGCTGCGCATGTGGAACTCGGTGCGCAGGTCGCTCAGCTCCAGCACCAGGGACATCGTGGGGAATCTAGCCGCTCCGAAGGGCAAGTTTCAGACGGAAGAGTCCGTAGGGACCGCCTGGTGGGGCGGCCGGGGCGTGACCAACGCCTCGAGCGGTGCGAACCCAGCCTGCCCTTGGCGCAGGCTCATCGGAGTGAACGCGCGTCCGCGGGCGCCACATCGCCCGGCAGCTCGGCGATCCTGCCCGCCTCGAGCACCATCGTACGCTGGCAGGTCGCCACTACCTCGGGGTCGTCGGACGCCACGACGACGGCCCGGCCCCGCCGGGACAGGCCGAGGAGGAGGTCGAGGATCCTGGCCCGATTGCCGGGATCGAGCTCGGCGGTGGGCTCGTCGGCGACGAGGATCTGAGGGTCCGACGCAAGTGCCCGAGCGATGCCGACGCGCTGACGCTCACCACCTGAGAGCTCGTCGATCGGGCGGGAGGCGTGGCGGGCGAGACCCACGTCGGCCAGCGCTCGCGCCGTCCGGCGCACCGCGTCCTCGCGGGCCAGCCCTCGGCATTGGAGAGGCAGCGCGACGTTCTCCTCTGCAGTCAAGCTTGCGACGAGTCCGTGGGTCTGAAGGATGAGCCCGGTCGTCGCGCCCACCTTGGGCGGGCTCCCGTACTCGGGCTGCTCGTCGGCAGGCCCCCCGACTCCCTCTGCCTCCACCCACACCCGCCCTCTCGAGGGTTCCAACGCGCCAGCGAGGAGCAGGCAGAGCACGGTCTTTCCCGCGCCGGAGGGTCCAGTGATCGCGACCGTTTCACCGGAGTGGATGGCGAACGTCAGCTCCCCGAGCACCGCTCGGCCGCCGAGGCGAACCACGACGCCCTCCAGCCGGAGGCGGAAATCGACCGGAGGGGTCATGGCTGCCAATCCGGGTTCCGCAGTTCGACACCGCCCGCACTCCGCACGACTCGGACTCGCGTGTTCGGGGGCAGCACTTGGAGGACGTCCGGAGGAAGCTGGACCGAGCCCGATCCGTCGACGACAGCGTACTCTTCGCCTCGGATCGCGTCGGCCCCCACCCGCCCGTCGCGGATCGTGACGACACGCGGTAGCAACGATGCGATCACGTTGTCGTGGGTTACGATGATGACCGTCGTCCCCAGCTCGGAGCTGATGTGCCGGAGCAGCTGCACGACATTGAACGCAGATGTCGATGTCAGCTGGGCAGTGGGCTCGTCCGCCAGGAGCAACCTCGGCCCCGTCGCCATCCCTGCAGCGACCGCGACGAGTTGCTGGGCACCACGCGGCAACTCGGCCAGCCGCGCGTCGGCCAGCTGGCTCAGCCCGAGAAGGGCGAGCAGCTCGCGCGGCTCCCACGGCGGTGTCCTCCCCTGCACTCTGGCCCCGTGCTGCGCGAACCACAGATTCTCCACGGTGGTCGCGAAGGGGAGGACGTTCGCCCACGTCCCCTGGACGATGTAGCTGATCTCACCTGCGCGCATCCTGCGCCGCTCGGCACCCTTGAGCTTGCGAAGATCGACGTCCCCGACGCGGACGACCCCGGCAGACGCCGTCATCACGCCGGCGATCAGCCGGAGCACGGTGGTCTTGCCCATGCCCGACGGGCCGAGCAGCGCGAGCATCTCGCCGGCGCCGACGTCGAGATCGACCCCGCGCAGACCTACGACGTCTTCTCCGGCTTGCCGGTAGAGGTGGACGACGCCTACGAGGTGGACGGGTACTCCGCCGCGGGCTCCTGAAACGCCGGACTGCCTTCGACGGGCCGGGGCAGCACCGGGGGCCTCCGCGGAGCTTCGAAGCGGACGACCGAGGATCACGTCCGGCTCCCGGTCAGCCGGACGGCCGTTGCGCCGCGCACGACGAGAGTCGAGCCGATCAAGACGGTGACGGCCAGTGCAAGCAGGAGGGCGAGAAGCGCAACGGTCAGCGCGGTGACGGGAAGCCCGAGCTGAAGCGGCAGTCCAGGCGTCTTCGTCACGAACTCCGGCACCGAGCGGATCGCCACGGCTGCGGCGAGAGCACCCGCGAGAACGCCCGCGAGAACGCCCACTCCGAGCACGAGACCTTGCTCGGCCCATACGGTTCGGCGCAGGGCGGCAGCGTCCACGCCGACCACTCGGAGGGCCGACAGCTCGCCCTGCCGCCGCCTTGCGGCGGACGACAACGTGAAGGCGGTCACGCTGATCACGAGAAAGGTCGCAGCCGCGGCCGCGAGGAGGTAGAGAAGGTACGCGAGATTCAGTCCGCTGCGTGCCAGTCCCGCGACGGCGCGGGCTGCACTTGTAACGCCGGCGACGTGCACGCCGTGACGCCCGAGAACGGAGACGAAAGACGGCGGCGCGCCCTTGGCGAGCCAAACCTCTGCGGTGTCTGTCGTGAAGCCGTCTGTGAGGTAGAGCTCGGCGACGCGTAGGTCGACGAGGACCGAGTCCGTTCCGACGCCCGGAAGGGCCGGCACCTCTGCGACCCGATGGCCCGGGAGGGTGCTCCCGTCGAGCCCGACGACGAGCGGCCCTGCGTCGCCTGACGCTGTCGACTGAGATGTCGGCGTGACGACCACCGGGAGCGCCTTGGGCACGTCTGCGGGAGAGACCGATACTGTGCCGAAGCTGTCCAAGGAGAACCGCACACCGAGCCCGTCTCCGCTCCTGTACAACCGGGCTCGACCCGAGGTGCTCGTCCAGCGATGCAGATTGTCGAGGCCCGCTCGAAGCGGGGTCCACCCCGCGGATCGGGTACGAGCGGCCAGCGAAGTGATTCCGAGCTGCACCGTCGGAGTCTGCGCCGTTGTCTTGGTCGACCATGTGACCGACAAGTCGAGCAAACGGCAGCCACCTGGGCAGTCTGCGTACAGCCTTCCTTCGTACCGATGGTCACCGGGGCTCAGGCGCCCAAGTGTGACCCGCGAGGAGAACTGTGTGTTGATGTCGTAGACGTTCGCTGCGAGCTCGGGCGAGCCGCGGAGTGAGCCCGTCGTGTCGGCGGTGACCGAGATGGCGGTTCCGCGGACGAGCACTTGAGGAGCCAGGCCCCTGGGCCGCAACCGGCGAGCCACCTGGGAGGCCGGGACGCCGAGCACAGCAGGCCATGTGGCCACGGTCGCGAGCCTCTGGGCGTCGACCGCGAGGGTGGTGCCGTCGGCCGCGTGCTCTACGACCGCCGCCATCGCGTAGCGGCCTGTCGGGTCGGAGCTCCTGACCGCGCGGACGAATGTGGTGCCTGTCCGCACGGACACGTTCAGCACTTTGTACGCGCCCACCCCGAGCTCCGCTCTCGCATCTCGGTTTCGAGCCGAGATGATCCATCCGCTGACCGCGAACGTCGTCAGCGCGACGGCCAGTGCCACGAGCACCAGCTGAGTTCGGTACTCCCTTCGCCGGGCGACCGTGCGGGTGGACAGGGCCGCCGCGACCTTCGGAGAGAACGCCGTTCTTCGATGGGCGACGCCGAGCGCACGAGGGAGCAGCCGAGCGAAGAGCACGCCGAGGGCGACCGCGAGGAGTCCAGGGGACAGTGCTGCGAGAGGGTTCGAGCCCGAAGGACCACCCCCGGAGTCACCGTTGACGACGAGCTCGAAGAAGCCGGCACCCGCAAGAGCGACCCAGGCTGCGTCGCCGAGCAACGCCCAGCGGGGGCTGCCTGGGGTCGGAAGGGCGTCGGCGGCAGCGCTGAGCCCCCCTGCAAGGGACCGCCGTGCCCCGAGAGCCGCCGCGCCGACGCCGACGAGACCGGCGACGAGGGCGGAAAGGACGGCGAGTTGCGTCACGGAGACAGCGACTCCCGGGCCGAACACCGTCGAAGCAGCCGCTCGGGCGACCACCCACGCGGTGAGGAGTCCAAACGGCACTGCGGCAGCCACGATCGCAACCGGCTCGGCGAGCGCAACCGCGATCGTGCTGCGCATGCGGAAACCTCGGAGCTCCGCGAGTCGCACGTCTGGCTCTCGTTCGGCTGCCGTCCTGTTCGCGACGAAGTAGAGGACGAAGATGCCGAGCAACGCAAGCTCGAGGTCGACTACGTCGACGACCGTCCCGGCTGCGTGCTCAGTGGACCCGGCGACGTCGAGCAGATCGAGAAGCCGGGTGCTCACGCGAACTCCCGAGCTCCGGTACGAGACGGACTCGTAGGTGTCGAGTCGCTGGCGGAAGCCACTGATCGAGTCGACTGTCAGAGAGCCGTAGTGATAGGGCACCTGTCCGAGGACATTGATCCGGTCCTTCGGAGCCCAGGTCGCGAGCCCGTGAAGGGTGGCGAACACGGCGTCGAGATTTGTGACACCTGTGTACAGTTCGGACGGCGAGCCGTAGATGAAGTAGTTGTAGGACCACCAGTAGGGTGCGGACGGGTTGCCCGGCCTGTAGATGCCGACGATGGGTAGCGAGATGATCTCGCCTTTCGAGCCGAACACGACGCGGAGACCCTGTCCGACCGACACTCCGAGGGTCGCCGCATCTCGCGTGCTCACGATGACGCCGCGTCCCCTCGCACAGGTTCCTGACACGATCTGCAGATGGGCGCACTCGTCGGTTCGGGCGACGAGCGCGCCAGCGAAGGGCAGTGTGCCTCGGTAGGGGATACGCGTCACGCGGGAGAGATGAATCGGCGATGAAGGTCCGCGATGCCAAGACGTCGTGGCCGTCAGGTCGGCAGAGACGGACGCGTGCCCGTGAGCGGAAAAATTCGCAGGAACCGATACGAAACCGGCCGTCTCGGTGAACAGTGGCTCGACCCACCATCTCGGTCCACCCGCAGGCTCTGGTGCGCTCCGGACGAAACGCTCGATCCACGGCAGCGTGCGGTTCCCGGTGGTGGGAAAGAATTCGAGCCCCGTTGTCACCGGGGGCGCGGGTGCCAAGGTGCCGGTCAACACGACCTGATCTGCGCTGTGAAGGTAGATCGGGCCGAAAGCGGCGACACCGGTCGCGAAAACTGCGACGGCGAGCATCGCGAGCGAGCTCCGGGCTCGCCACCGGAGCCCAGAGATGAGCAGTGCGGCGCGCGTACTGGTGTGGACCGCTCCCTGGAGCCTGCCGTCGCGCGCGATCACGGCACCCCTCTCGACTCTCCCGAAACCCTAGGCTACCAAGACAACCGTCGAGCGCCGCCTCGGCCCCGTCGGCTTTCTGAGTCAAGTTCCGTTGCCCCCTGCGGCCTCCCGGCCTGCGTGGCGAACAGCCTGTGTTCGGAGCTGCTCGGTGCGCGGGCGCAGTCTTGGATACCTCGTGTCCGTGCCCTCACCGATGCCAAGGTCGTCAGTGCCGGTAGTTGTTCGTGCCGGTAGTTGTTCATGCCGGTAGTTGTTCATGCCGGTAGTTGTTCATGCCGGTACTCGGCATGAACGCCTGCGCGCATACTTCGAGCTACCCGAGATCCAAGATCTCCAAAGAAGGCGATTGGTACTGCCCCTCCGCAGATCTGCTACATTGATAGCCGACGTTCGACAGTCGCGCCGCCAATGCGGGAGTCGTCACGAACCCACGGGAGATCACCGAGGAACTGACGCGTAGGCACGGACACAAACCGGCCGCACACCCTATGGCCAGATGCCAGGACGGGAACTGCCTTCCGCAACCCGTCCGGGGGACTGCATGCGATGGCCGGTGCCACGCACAACACCAAGCGGAGTGAGGCGCTGATTGCGCCCGACTACGGGAGGTGCAATGCGGACCCGCATCGCACAGAAAGCGGATCGCGACTTGGTCGCGTCCGTTCGTACCACCAGCAAGAGATCGACCCGCCTCTTTCGACGAGCAGCCGGCTGCGGCCTCGTCAGCGCAGCTCTCGTTTCCGGGGCAATGATCAGCCCGTCGACGGCAGCGGCCCATCATCGTTTCGATACCAAGCACCGCAAAGGCGAAGCGAGCATCGCTCTCCCTCCCCGGCTCTCTCTCATGCCGATGGCGACGCACTGGCTCACCGCCTGGAGGGAAGTAGATGTGCGAGTACATACGGCTGCACGTGGTCTTGCGCGATTCCGCGCAGAGAAGCATGCGCAGATGAGACTGCAGTCGCCGAGGCGTCAGTCACCCCCACGCTCGGCTCCGTCGTCACCGTCGTCGCCGTCGTCACCGTCGTCACTGCCTACCGACTCCAACAGCACGACAACTCCTGACTGGGCGTGTATCCGACTGCATGAGTCCGGTGACCAGTACAACTCGCCGACAGCGCCAGGCGGCGCCTATGGGTTCTTGGAGATCACCTGGTTGTCGCTCGGGTACTCGGGCTGGCCGTATCAAGCGTCGGCTGGAGTTCAGAGTCGGGCAGCGCTGTTCCTCTACAACGAGTTCGGATGGCAGCCTTGGAGCACGCGTTTCGTCTGCGGACTGTGACGCCACCCGCAGGGGGCGCGGTACCGTCGGGTGGTGGCAGTGGTCGTCGTAGAAGGCGTGACGGGAGGGACCAGCTCTTGCTCCGTCGCGCTCGGGGCTCGCGATGGCGCCGAATCCGGTCCCTCGAGCCCTCGGGAGCGGGCCCGCGCCGCCGTCGCGTCGGGACGGGAAGGTCGCCAGGATTGCGCGAACGGAGAAGCTGGTGGGACCATCGATCGGATGACGGAGGAATTCGCGCGGTCGCGCCAGGAGCTTCCGGGCGCCGGGACCGAGCTGGAGACGCTGGTCGGTGTACTCGAGCGCGAGCGGGCGATCGTGACATGGAAGTGCCAGTGCCTCGGCTCGAAGGGCCTCCGTGCGAAGGTCGGCACTCCCGTGCGGTCCTCGCCGAGCCGCTGTGGAAAGGTGGTCTCGAACAGCTGGTCCAGTTCACGACGCGCCGAAGCGAAACCGCCAACATGCGTCGCCTGCTGGTCGACATGATCGAGGAGTGCGTGCGTCACGTCGGTCACGCCGATTCGATCCGAGAATCGGTGGACGGTCTAGTCGGCGAAGACCCGCCTCGCTGAGCGGGAGAGGTCCTCTGTGTCGCCATCTCGTCATCGAGCGCGCGGCCTGGCCGCGCTCGCCCTGCTCGTAAGCACCGCCGTCAACATCGTGAACAGTCCGGTGTTGGCGGCGGCGAGTCCGCGCGCCGTCCCGCTGTGGCAAACGATCTCCGTTCCGGGCCGGCTGCACCCCGGGGCCATGCTGCTCCTCACGGATGGAGCCGTGATGGTGCAGGACCAGGGTCCATCGAATTCCGGAGCACCTGGCTGGTGGCTGCTCACGCCCAACAGCATGGGTAGCTACGTGG
>JAJYGW010000119.1 GCA_021790615.1 Actinomycetes bacterium
CGGCAGGGGACCTGCTCGCAGCAGGCCTCGGGGTGAGAGAGGAGCAGGTGCGGCTGGTTCCCGAGGGCGTCGACCACCTGGTGCCGCCCGACGACGCGGCAGCGGACCAGCTCCTCGCCCGGATCGGGCTCGAGCACGAGGCGGGGTTCCTCCTCACCGTCGGGACCCTCGAGCCGCGGAAGAACCTGGCCCGTCTCGTCGAGGCCTACGGCATGGCGCGGCCGAAGCTTCCCGAGCCGTGGCCGCTCGTCGTCGTCGGCCCGAGAGGGTGGTCCGGCGGTGACGGTGCCGTGACCGCTCCGGGGGTGCTCTTGACGGGTCCGCTCGATCCGGGAGTGTTGGCGGCGTTGTACGCGAGAGCAAGGAGCATGGTGTACGTGCCGGTGTTCGAGGGTTTCGGGCTGCCGGCTGCCGAGGCGATGCTGTCGGGTGCACCGGTCGTAGCGAGCACAGGCCTCCCGAGCACGGGCGATGCCGCCCTCTCGGTCGACCCGACCGACGTCGCGGCGATGGCGTCGGCACTCGTGCTCGCCTCCGTCGACGGGCTCGAGCGCGAGCGCTTGCGAGCCGTCGGCGAGCGCCATGCGCGGACGCTCACCTGGAGGCGTTGCGCAGCGTCCCACGCCGAGGCCTGGCGCGAGGCCGCGGGGTGAGATCCGGGCGCGACGGCGACGCCGTCGAGGTCGTCCTCGACGTGAGCGCCGTGCCGGTCAAGCCCGCCGGAGCGGGTCGGTACATCGTCGAGCTCGCCCGGGCGCTCGGCCAAAGGCCGGACGTGGATCTCGGGCTGGTGACGCGCCGGGAGGACACCGGTCGATGGCGAGCTGTCGCCCCCCAAGCCGCTCTGCACGCATGGGTCCCGAACGCCCGGCCGGTCAGGTTGGCGTACGAGCGTGCCGTTCTCGGGCGACGTGTGGCGACGCGGTGCGGGCGCGGCGCCGTCTACCACGGCCCGCACTACACACTGCCGGCAGGACTTGCGGGGCCGAAGGTCGTGACCTTCCACGACCTCACGTTCTTCGATCACCCGGAGTGGCACGAGGCGGCGAAGGTGAACGTCTTCCGGGCGGCGATCCGCCGATCGGCCCGGATCGCCGACGTGGTCGTCTGCGTGAGCCCGACGACGGCGCGGCGCCTTGCCGAGCTGATCGACGTCAAGGGCGAGGTGGTGGTTGCCGAGCACGGTGTCGACCACGACCGGTTCCGGCCGGGCGAGGTGGACACGAGTGTGCTCCCGAGCGGCCTGCGAGCTGCCGGAGCTGCGGCGCAGGCCGGCGGGGGCGGCGCAGGCCTGATCCTTCACGTAGGGACTCTCGAGCCCCGCAAGGGGATCGTCGACCTCGTCGATGCGTTCGGGAGGCTCGCCGCCTCACGCCCTCTGGTGCAGCTCGTCCTCGTGGGTCTGCCCGGCTGGGGCGCCGCCGAGGTGACCGGAGCCGTCGCGGCCTCGCCGGCTCGGGACCGCATAGTCCTGCCCGGCTTCGTGTCCGACGAGGCCGTCGTCACCCTCATGCGGGCGGCCGACGTGGTCGCCTACCCGAGCCGGGAGGAGGGCTTCGGCCTCCCTGCACTCGAGGCGATGGCGGTCGGCGCGACGCTCGTGACCACCGAGGGCACGGCGATGGCGGACTTCAGTGAGGGTGCCGCCTGGCTCGCCCGGCCCGGTGATCCCGTCTCTCTCGCGAGCGCCATCTCGGCTGCACTCGACGCGCCGGCAGAGGAGCGGGCCCGAAGGCGCGGAATCGGTCTCGAGCGTTCCGCCGCCTTCACGTGGCAGCGGACGGCCGATCTCCATGTCGCGGCCTACCGGCAGGCCCGCGACGCAGCGGTGCTCTCCTGAGCCGTTCGGGCGGCTTCCCGCCACGAGCAGTCGAGGCATCGGGGATCGTGCAATGAGTGACGGCGAGCTCCGCCGATAGGGTGAGCCGATGCTCGCTTACGTCACTGGAGCGGCCGGTTTCGTCGGCAGCTGGCTGACACGACATCTTCGCAGCTCCGGGGACACCGTGGTCGGCGTGGACGCGGACATCGACGTGAGGGACGGCGCGGCGGTGAAGGAGTCGCTCACGTCGGTCGCGCCCGACGTCGTCTACCACCTCGCCGGCCTGGCGCACGTCGGACGTTCCTGGGAGGATCCGGCACCGACGTTTCTCGTGAACGCCCTCGGGACGCTTAACGTCCTCGAAGCGGCGGTGTCGTGCTCGGATCCGCCGAGGGTGCTCGTCGTGAGCTCGGCGGAGGTCTACGGCTCCGCCGGAGGGGTCCAGGTGACCGAGGACGCCCCCTTGCGCCCGGTGAGCCCGTACGCGTCGAGCAAGGTGGCAGCCGAATTCCTCGCGCTCCAGGAGCACCTCGGTCGCGGCTTGGCGGTGGTGCGGGCGCGTCCCTTCAACCACGTCGGACCCGGCCAGAGCGCTGAGTTCGTCGTATCGGCGCTCGCTCGCCGGATCGTGGCTGCCGAGCGCGCCGGCGGAGCCGGGGTGCCCGTCGGCAACCTCGAGGCCGAGCGTGACTTCACCGACGTGAGGGATGTGGTCCGGGCCTACCGGCTGCTCGCCGAGCGGGGCCGGGCGGGCGAGGCCTACAACGTCGCGAGCGGTCAGGCGACCACAGTGCGCGACGTCGCCGACCGGCTCGCGGCGCTCGCGACCTGTCGTGTCGAGCTCGTCCCTGACAGGTCGCTCATGCGCCCGGTCGACGTGCCGGTGTTCCTCGGCGACGCGAGCCGGCTGCGCGACGAGACGGGATGGGCGCCCGAGATCCCGCTCGAGCAGACCCTCGTCGATGTGCTCGAGTACTGGCGCAGTCGCGATTGACCGTCAGGAAGCGAAGAGGCCCGCCTCCTCCGAGGGGGGTTGGGGGAGGCGGGCCTCTTCAAACCCCGGCTCGACCTCGCCGCCGTCTGAGGGGGGAAGACGTGCGGTGAGAGAGCCGGGAGACCTCAGGCCGCCAACTGCTCCTTCACGAAGGCGCGGATCTGGTCGCGGGCGTCCTGCGCCTGCTTGACAGCGAGGCGCGCCTGAGCCGGGAGCCGCTCGGCCACGGGCTCGAACGCATCGTCGGCGGCGTCGATCAGTTGGCCGAGAGCGCCGTCGACGTCAGCCCACGCTCTCGCCAACTGGGAACGGATGTCCGCCAGAGGACCTTCTGTCGCCCCGCGCTGCTGCTCGAGCTGCTCCATGAGCTCATGTCGCGCCACCTGGGCCCTCTGGAAGGCGACCACCCCGAGGCCGACGGCGACGTACGCCGCGTCCTGGGCCACCCGGCTGAGATCCTCTGCCGTCCTCGTGAAATCCTGTCGAATGCTTGGCATCGAAACACTCCTTGTCGCACCGCTCGACTAGTTCTCTGCTGCCTAGTGTAGCGCAAGTTGCTAACACTTGCAAGCACTTGCAGCGCGAGTAGCCTGCCCAGCTGATGCCGGAGGAGTTGGCACCGCCGGTCGTCGCTGTCGTAGTGGCCTCCGAGCCGGGTGATTGGTTCGAGGCGTGCCTCGTGTCACTGTGCAGCCAGGACTATCCGAACCTTGCGCTGCTCGTGGTCGATGACGGCAGTGCGTCCGACCTGACGTCTCGAGTCGCCGCCGTGAACCCGGCGGCGATCATCCGTCGCCGCACCGAGCGTGGCGGCTACGCAGCCTCTGCCAACGAGGCCCTGCACGGCGTGGAAGGGGCGGCCTTCTTCCTCTTCTGCCACGACGACGTCGAGCTCGACCCCTCCGCCCTGCACACGCTCGTATCGGAGTCCTTCCGAACGAACGCGGGTGTCGTCGGGCCGAAGCTCGTGAACGCGGCAGCGCCCGAGCACATCCGCCAGGTCGGCCTCGGCATGCACCGGCTCGGCACTCCCGCGCCGCGGGTCCGGCCCGACGAGCTCGATCAGGCTCAGCACGACGAGGCTCGCGAGGTCTTCGCCGTACCCGGCGCCTGCACTCTCGTGCGCGCAGACCTGTTCGAGGCGCTCGGGGGCTTTGACCCCACCATCTCGATGTTCGGCGAGGACGTCGACTTCTGCTGGCGGGCGCAGGTGGCCGGTGCGCGGGTCGCGGTGGCTCCGGAGGCCCGAGTCGCCCACCGCGAGGCGGCGAGCACGGGTGTGAGGCCCGTCGAGGACGTCGAGCTGCTGCGCCGCCGCCATGAGTTGCGGGCACCGCTCAAGAACTACGGGTTCCCCCGGCGGGCGATGGCCATCATCGAGCTGCTCCTCCTCGGTCTCGCTGAGGTCGTGCTCGGGGTCTCGAGCGGCGAACGGGAACGGTCGCGACGCGTCTGGCGCGCGTGGCGGTGGAACTTCGCCGAGCGGGCGACGCTTCGCCTGGCGCGCCGTCACCTCCGGGAGATCCGGCAGGTCCCCGACCGGGTGCTGGTGGCGCGCATGGTCGGCCGCAGCAGGCTTCGGAGCTACCTGCGCCCGGAGGCACCGGAGATGCCGGACGATCACCCCGTCGTCCGCAACGAGTGGCAGCGCGTCGGGACGTGGTGGGGGCGCTTGCGGCACGGGCAGGTGCCGGCCGGCCAGCTCACCTTGGAAGGCCTGCTCGTCGTGATCGGACTCCTCGGCCTGCGCGACGTCCTCTTCTCACGGCTGCCCGTCATCGGCCAGCTCGTCGGCATGCCGTCCGGCTCGACATTGCTCAGCCAGTACTTCGGGGGCATCAACAACGGCACTGGAGTGCACGCAGCCCCGACGGCATACGGGCTCGTCGGGCTGCTCGGCCTCGTGCTCGCCAACAGCACCGCCACGGCGTGGAAGCTCATCGCGGTCGGCTCGCTGCTTGCCGGCGCGATAGGCGTCTCGAGGCTCGGCAAGCCTTTCGCGTCGAGCCGGGGAAGACTCGTCGCGGCGATCGCCTTCGTCGGTCTCCCCCTTGCGTGGAACTCCGTGGCCACGGGGAACGTTGCCTCGGCGGTCACGCTCGGCATCACGCCGTACGCGCTCGCGAGGATCGGTCGGGCGACGGCCCTCGCGCCGTTCGGAGGCGACCAGGCGATCGCGCGTTCGGCCCACGGGTTGCTCGGGGAGATCGTGCCGTTGGGCCTGTTGCTGGCGGTTCAAGCGGCCCTCGCGCCGGCCGGGCTGCTCGGCCTCGCGGCCGTCCTCGTCGCCGTGGTCGTGGTGTGCCTGGTGACCGGGCGCACACGTGCCGCCGGGAGGGCCGTGCTGGTGCTCGCCGGTGCACTGATCGTGGCTTTCTTCTGCTGCCTGCCCTGGTCGGCCAGTTGGTTCGCGCACGGAGCCGACTGGAGCGCGTTCGCGGGCGCGGTGCCCGGCGACCCTACGAGCGCGGCTTCGCTGCTGCGGGGTCACGTCGGTCCCGTCGGGGCGTGGTGGGGCACCTGGGGCCTCGCAATCGCCGGCGGTTACGTGCTCTTCGTCGGCCGAGGTGAGCGCTTGTTCTGGGCGACCGCCTTCTGGCTCGCCGCTGCCGGAGCCGTCTGCCTGGCGTGGGCCGGGTCGGAGGGCTGGCTCGGGGCCGGCGGTGGCGCTTCGGCGACGATCGCTGCTCCGGCGTCGGCCGCCGTCGCTGCGCTCTGCGGGCTCGGTGTCGCCGCCTTCGAGCACGACGTGGTCGCGCGGACCTCGCTCGGCTGGCGGCAGGCGTCGGGCGCGCTCGCCTCGTGCTGCCTCCTCGTCGGAATGGTCCCGGCGCTCGGAGTCGCCCTCGGCGGGCGGGCCGACCTCCCGCCGTCGGGAGTCGACCAGACCCTCGGCTGGACCCTGCCCGCTGCGCACCAGGCGTACCGCGTCCTGTGGCTCGGCGACCCGCGGTCACTTCCCGCCTCCGGCTGGCAGCTCACGCCGGGGGTTTCCTGGTATGCGACTGCCACCGGCCTTCCGAGCGCCGATCAGGTGTGGCCGGCGGCGTCTCCGGGCCGGCTCGCTCGCGCTCCGAAAGCGATCCGGGCGGCAGAGACCGGTCACACCGTGGACGTCGGCGCACTGCTCGCCCCGATCGGGGTCCGCTACCTCGTGCTCCCGGTGTCGGACGCGCCGGAGCTCGCCGGCACGCAGAACCCGCCCCTCGTGGCCCCACCGCCGCCCCAGCTGCTCGCGGCGCTGCGCGCGCAGAACGACCTCGTTGAGCGCCCGATCGAGGCGGGTGCGATCGTGTTCGTGAACGCCGACTGGGCACCGCACGACGGTGCGGGGTTGGCGGCTCTCGCTCCCCGTGGCGTCGCCGGCCAGGGAGCCGGTACACGAGATGCCGGTGTCGCGCTCGGGGTGCTCGCCTGGGTGCTCGCTCTCGGTGAGGGGGTCCTTCGTCGCCGCCGGTGGGACCGCCTTCCTCTCACCACGTCAGCCGTGCTCGTCATGAAGGGTGCGGCGCAGTGAGGCGCGTGCTCGCTCTCTTCGCGGTCGGGGCGGCCATAGCCGGACTCCTCGTGGCGAGCTCGGCCATCGGGGGCAGGCCGACCCTGACCGCCTCCGCCAATCCGGTCGAGACGCTTCTGCCGGTCGTCCCACTCGCGGGGACGGCAGCCACGGTCTGGGACTGCCCCGGCCCTCTACCTGTCGCCGGTGGCGCGAGATCGAGCGTGTCCATAGCCAACCCGTCGAGCCGCCCAGCGACGGCGTCCGTGCTCCTGGTCGAGACAGAGGTGCTCGGCACCCGACCGGCCGAGCGCCTTCTCACGCCTCGCTCGGAGACCATCGTGATACCTGCTCACTCCGAGCACGACCTCGTCTTGCCCGACCTCGCGCCTGCGCAGAAGGCCGCAGCGCCGGGTGTAGCGACTCACCACCGGCACGGAAGCGCTCACCGGTCCTCCGGTCACACCGCAGCAGTCGCACCCGGCCTGCCCTCTGCCGTGGAGGCGTCGGTCAGCGTCACCGTCGCGGGCCCAGGCGTCGCCGTCTCGGAGACTCTGCGTGACTCCCGCGGGATCCTTGCCTCTGCGTGCGCGACCGGATCAACCTCCGCCGGCTTCACCGCGTCGGGCGTGACCGCCGGATCGTCGAGCGTATGGCTTGCGGTCTTCGACCCGACGGCAGCGCCGGCGGTCGTGAACCTGGCCGTCGGCACCGAGTCCGGTCTCGTGCAACCTGCCGCCTACCAGGGACTCTCGATCGCTCCACGCAGCACCGTGCTCGTGGACATCGGGCGTTACGTACCGCTGCGCTCCCTGGTCGCGGTGTCGGCGACAGCTACCGTGGGCAGGGTCACGATCGGGTCGCTCACGACCGTGGTCGCTCACGTATCGACGAACCTGCTCGGTCCCGGCCACTCCTACCAGGAGGCAGGCCAGGCGCTCGCGGTCGGGATCGGCAAGCCGCTCACGCGTTGGGCGATGCCGCTCGGGGCGACGAGCACGAACGACGCCGAGGCAGTGCGGATCTTCAATCCGGGCACTCACGCGACGACCGTCACGCTCGAGAGCCTCGTGCCGGGCTCGCCACCGGCCACGCTCGCGATCGCCGTCGCCGCGGGCCAGACCGTGACGGCGGATGCACCGCGGCCCTCACAGCCCTCCGGTTCGGCCGGCGTGCTGTTCGTGCACAGCTCCGGCGGTGTCGGCATCGTCGTCGACCACGAGACGTACACGACCGTGCGGGCACAGCACGTGGTGCTGTCGGAGTCGCCGGCCGTGACCGCCGCCTCCGCGGCATGGGTGCTCCCGGGTCAAGAGCAGGGCCCGCAGGTCACCGACACGGTCGGCGTCACCGCCACGATGCCCGGCTCGACCCATGTCGTCGTGGACGAGCTCGTGCAAGCCGGTGGCGGGGGCGTGTCCCTCGTACGGCTCGCAGCCGGTTCGGTCACACCGGACCGTCCTCTTGTGCTGCACCTGTCATCGCTGCTGCGGAACACTAAGACGACGGCGGCCTTCGGCCTTTTCGTCGAGGCTGCGAGCCCGGTGCTCGTCACGGGGGTCATGAACCCGGCCGCGAGCGCGCCCGGCTCTGCCTCCTCGGTCGGAGCGGTGGAGATTGGAGTGGAGGCCCGGCCCTGACGCCCGGCTGAGGCGGGCTCAGCCCTGTGGTGGTGGGGGGCCCTGTGGTGGTGGGGGGCCCTGTGGTGGTGGGGGGCCCTGTGGTGGTGGGGGGCCCTGTGGTGGTGGGGGCAGCCCGTTCGTGCTCGGGGCGCCGTCGACGCCGTGACCTTGCGGGCCGCCTGTGCCGTTCGGCGGGTCCGGAGGCGGCGGGACGAGCGGCGGTCCGGCCGAAGGACCGACCTGTGTCTGTGCCTGGCTCTGGACGGGGGGCGGCCCGAAGGTGGGCACGGGCGCAGCCTGTGGTGCCGAGCGGGGTCCGGGTGGGGGCATGATCGGCGATGCCGAGCCGCCCGTGAGCGACGGGGCGTAGCGCTCGGCGTCGGAGCCGGGCTTTCCCTCGGCGCCGTGAACAGGCCCGCCGTACGCCTGGTCTATGAGCTTCGCGATCGCGGCGCCGTCGACGGTCTCGTGCTCGAGCAGCGCCCGGGCTACGGACTCGAGGCCGGCGCGGTGCTCTTTCAAGAGGTTCTCGGCGCGCAACTCCTGGGCGCGCAGGATGCGCTCGATCTCCTCGTCCACGACGCGGCTCGTGTCCTCGGAGTAGTCACGCGTGTGCATGAGGTCTTCTCCGAGAAACACCTGACCCTGCGATCCCCATGCCATCGGACCGATCCGGTCCGACATGCCCCACTCCCGCACCATCTTCCGGGCGAGCTCGGTGTTGCGCTGGAGGTCGTCGCTCGCGCCCGTCGACAGCCCGTCGTACACGAGCTTCTCGGCCACACGGCCTCCCATGCGGACGCAGAGGGAGTCCTCGATGTACTCCTTGCGGTAGAGGTGCTGCTCCTCCGCGGGCAGCTGCTGGGTGACGCCGAGCGCCATGCCGGTCGGGATGATGCTGACCTTGAGGAGTGGATCGGCGTGCGGGAGCACGTAGGCGAGGACGGCATGCCCGCCCTCGTGGAACGCGACCCGTTCCTTCTCGTCCTCTGACAGCACCATCGAGTCACGCCGCTGACCCATGAGCACGCGGTCGCGGGCGGCGTCGAAGTCCCGCATCTCGATGTACTGGCTCCCGCGGCGCACCGCGTGCAGCGCGGCCTCGTTCACGAGGTTTGCGAGCTCGGCGCCACTCATCCCCGGGGTGCCACGCGCGACGATCATGAGATCGACGTCGGGACCGATGCGCTTGTCGCGGCAGTGCACCTGCAGGATCGGGTGACGCTCCTCGAGGTCGGGAAGCGGCACCACGATCTGGCGGTCGAAGCGGCCGGGTCGCAAGAGCGCCGGGTCGAGGATGTCAGGGCGGTTCGTGGCCGCCATGATCACGATCCCCTCCGCCGGATCGAAACCGTCCATCTCCGACAGCATCTGGTTGAGCGTCTGCTCACGCTCGTCGTGGCCGCCGCCGAGCCCGGCGCCGCGCTTACGGCCGATCGAGTCGATCTCGTCCACGAAGATGATGGCCGGCGCCTGCTTGCGAGCGGTCTGGAACAGGTCACGCACACGGCTTGCTCCGACGCCGACGAACATCTCCATGAAGTCCGAACCGCTCACCGAGAGGAACGGGACACCCGCCTCGCCGGCGACCGCCCGCGCGAGGAGCGTCTTGCCGGTTCCGGGAGGTCCGACGAGGAGCACACCCTTCGGCACCCGCGCACCGATGTCGCGGAAGCGACCGGAGTTCTTGAGGAAGTCGACGACTTCGCTGATCTCCTGCTTGACGCCTTGGTAGCCGGCGACGTCGTTGAAGGTCGTGCGCGGGCGCTCGGTCGTGTACAGCTTCGCCCTCGATCGTCCGATGGACATGATCCCGGACATCTGACCCTGTGCGCGCCGGTTAAGCCACACGAAAAGAGCGATGATGGCGATCACGGGCAGGAAGTAGATGACGAAGTCGGTCAAGAGGTTGCTCGGCGGCGTCGAGAAGTTGAGCTTGATCCCCTGCTTCAACAGCAGGTTCTGCTTGTCGCTCGGAAGGGGGATGCCGGCGGTCGTCGAATAGGTCTGACCGTTGGCCAGGGTTCCGCTGATCGTGCCGTTCTCGTTGTTGTACGTCGCGCTGGACACCTGCTTCGATGTCACCTGGTGGACGAACTGGCTGTAGCTGAGCTGCTTCACGTTGCTCCGCGTGAAAGCGTGCGTGAGGAACAGCACGAGCACGATGACAAGAGCGAGCACGAGCAGCCAGCGCCACGGCTGCTCGGTCGCGCCGCCACCCGACGAACGACCCGCGCCGCCCGGGCGCAGGTCCTGGGGGTTGCGATTCACGGATACATGGTAGGCCCGGCGAGACGCTCGACAGGCACCGGGCCTACCTGGTGAGCGCCGATAAACCCGCCCCAGGGAACCCCTTCGGCATCGTCGAGGCGCTGATCGGCCTCGTCGGGGGCTTCGCCCTCTCGATACTCGCCGTCTCCGTGTACGACGCGACCGAGCACGTCCCGGCCACGGCTACCACCGTCGGAGGGACGGTCATCAGCCTCCTCGGCCTCTGGATGGGCATGGTGGCTGCCGTGCTGCTGTCCGCACGAGCCGCCTCGCGGTCAGTGCCGGAGGCGTTCGGCCTGCGCCTTTGTCCGTGGCCGGACCTCCCGCTCGGGGTAGTGGTAGGAGTCGCCTCGCAATTCTTGCTCGTGCCGCTCCTCGAGCTGCCGCTGCGACCGTTCGTCCACCACCTCTCCGAACGCTTGGGTCACCCGACCAAGGTGCTCCTCGGCCCGGCCTCTTCGGGCGGGACGGGCGCCCTCGTCCTCATCGCCATCCTCATCTGCGTCGGGAGCCCCGTCGTCGAGGAGCTGTTCTTCCGGGGTCTCGTGCTGCGTGCGGTGCTCGGTCGCGTCCAGTCCCTGCCCAGGCGGATCGGGCCGGCGGTTGCCATCGTCGTGACGGGCTTGCTCTTCGGCCTCGTGCACTTCGAGGCGCTGCAGTTCCTCGGGCTTGCAGGCTTCGGAGTCGTGCTCGGCGTGCTGGCGTGGCGCACGGGTCGGCTCGGCCCGTCCATCATCGCCCACATGGCGTTCAACGCCTCGACAGTCATCGCCTACGTCTACGTCCACTGAACCCGGTGAGTAGGCTCGCCCGTCGGCATGCCCCCACCATCCCATCCCGGCCCGTCCGACCTCGGCGCAGTCTTCAAGGCCTACGACATCCGC
>JAJYGW010000350.1 GCA_021790615.1 Actinomycetes bacterium
TCCGGCGAAACTGCCACCATGATCGAACCCCTCGCCTGCGCTCTACGTGGTTTGAAGAGTGCGGGAGCCAGCCGGGGCGACCGGGCCCTTGTCGTTGGGCTCGGTCAGATGGGGCAGCTCTACTCGCGAGCACTCATCGCGGAGGGGGTGTCGGTAGTCGGGACCGACCTACTTCCCGCGCGCCGTACCCTGGCGGCAGCGGTCGGCGTCGTGGCTTGCGCGCCATTGCCCGAGGAGATATCGGCTAACGCGCCGGCCGGCGACCCATGGGATCTGATCGTGCTGTGCACAGGACATGCCGACGCGTTCGCGCTCGGCTTTGCCGCGGCGGGGAAAGGGTCGGTCGTACAGCTGTTCGCGCCTCCTCCACCCGGTGGGCAGCTGTGCTTTGACGCGAACCGCCTCTTTTTTGACGAGATCACCTTGCAGGCAAGCTACTCAGCCGTCTCACGCGACACCCTCGCGGCGCTCTCGCTGCTCGCGAGCGGGCACCTTGACACAACCGGGATAGTCAGCCACCGGTTCCCCCTCGAGCGTGCCGCTGAGGCGATGGAGACAGCCAGGCGACAGGACTCGGTCATGAAGGTCGTCGTCGAGGCCTCCTCGCCCAGCCCGAGCCCGAGGACCTGAGAGTGCGCGCCGCCGTTCTCCATGGAGTAGGTGACTTGAGGGTCGAGGAGCTCGAGGACTTGGCCCCAGGCCCGGGAGAGGTGTTGCTCGGCATCGAGTCAGCGCTCACCTGCGGCACCGACCGCAAAGCCTATCTTCGGGGGCATCCGCGCTACCTGCGATCGGGAGGAGTGCTCGGTCACGAGTACGCCGGAAGGATCCTCGCGACCGGTCGGGGCGTGACGTCGGTGAAGGAGGGCGACCGGGTGATCGCTGCCAACTCGGCGCCTTGTGGAGGCTGTTTCCAATGCGAGCGCGAGCGGTGGTCGTTGTGCGAGAACCTCACCTACGTCTTTGGCGGCTTTGCCGAGGCACTCGTCGTCCCCTCCGTCGTAGTAGAGCACAACCTCCACTTGCTCCCCGAGACGCTCCCCATGGAGATCGCCCCGATCTACGAGCCACTTGCGTGCGCGCTGAAGGCGGTGCGCGACCTCGCCCCTCAAGCTTCATCGCAGGCGCTCGTTCTCGGGGCCGGGGCTCTCGGTCTCCTGCTCACCGCGGCGCTCGCCCGCCGGGGTGTCGAAGTGACAGTGCTCGACCCGCACCCGGACCGGCTGGATCTGGCCCATGGTTACGGCGCGACGGCGGTCATTGCCGCCAGGAAGGAGTCGTCTGACGTCGCGACGGTCCGTGCGACGATAAACGCCGGCCGGGGGCCCGAGCTCGTCATCGAGGCCGTCGGGCAGCCTGCAGCCTGGGCTCTTGCCCTCGAGATGAGCTGCGCGGGCGGCGCGGTGTGCCTCTTTGGTGGTTGCGCAGTAGGAAGCTCGGTGGAGCTCGACACCCACCGCGTCCACTACGAGGAGCTGGTGGTGCGCGGTTCCCACCACCACGACCCCTTTGCTGTGGCCGAAGCAATCGAGCTCCTGCAGGACCGCTCGGTTCCCTGGAAGCAGCTGATCGGTGGGGAGGTCGGTCTTGACGACCTCGAGCGGGTGCTGGCCGGAGAGCTCTATCCAACGGCGCTCAAGGTCGCGGTGCGGGCGTGAAGCCATGAGCCTCGTTCAAGAGGTCGCGCGCCGTCTCTTCGTCGGTGACGAGGCGATCAACGACACCGGTGGCAATCGCTCCTTTGACGGCCTGCAGCTTCCCAGCACCGCCGGCGACCGCGATGACATCCTTCGAGAGCCGCAGGTCTTCGATGCCGAGGCCGATCCAGTGAGCGCCGCTTTCGGCGATCGTCTCACCTGTGGCCGAGAAGAACGACCCGAGGAGATCGCCGACGGCGCCGCGCTCGACGAGCGAGCCGAGCTCGGCGCGGCTGAGCAGGTCGGTCGCCAGCAAAGGCGTGTCGTCGGCGACAGCTCCGATGGAGATGACCGTCACCTCTGCGCCACGGGCGAGGTCGATCGCATGGCGGACGGCCGCCGTCGCGAGGAGGCCGCTTGCCACTTTCTCGTCGCGCACGAGAGCGGGGGCCGGCACGTGCACGGCTTCGACGGAGAAGGCCGAGCCGAGCACCGAGCTCACGTCCATGGCGGCGGCGCCCCTGATCCCATGGGCATGACCGATCGCATCGACAAGGCGGCTCGAGCGCACGGAACGGGTATGGATGAGCGTCGCTGCTTCGGCAAGAGTGCGCCCCCAGCCAACCGCGATCGTGGGGGTGCCGGCGGCCAGCAACACCTCGAAGATGCGAGCCGTGGCGCGCGCCGTGGCGGTGCGCGGCGACTCACCGGCCCTGAGCGCGGCGACTCTCACCTCGCGAAGTGCCGGATATACACCAAGGAGGTCGCTCTCGAGCTGCGCGAGCTCGGGGAGGGGGACGGTGACTCGGATCTCGACGATGCCGGTGGCCTCGGCTCGCTGCAGGGCGCGGCTGATCGTCGAGCGGGACACACCGAGGCGCCCGGCGATCTCCTGCTGCGTGAGGCCGTACTCGTGGTACATCCATGCGGCTCGCGTGGCCAGAGCATCGACCTCTCCCCCCGTCACCCGACCAGTGTCTCAGCTCAGCCACCTGGGTGCCACCTTGGTGCCATAGGCCACCACCGACACAAGGCAAAGGACTGCAAGTGACAACCACCGATACCGTCTCACAAGGCGCCCGCCAAGCAGGCTCAGTGTCGCTCCCGGCTCTCGGGGGTCTCGGGCCGCCGACGGCGGAGCGGTTCGCTGAGGTGGCCGAGCAGGCTTGGAGGATCCGCCGCCGGGTCCTGGAGCACACGATCGACAACGGCGGCGGCTATCTGTCCCAGGCCTGCTCGAGCGCCGAGATCTTCGCCACCCTCTACTCGGTCTTGATGAACCTCGGCGCTGTCGAGGGTGGCCACCGGGCCGTAGCTTTCGCCGGCACGCCGGGCGAGGACGGTGCTGCAAGAACCATGGGTGCCCGTTTCAACGGCGCCCAGGACGATGCCCACGACCGCTTCCTCATGTCGCCGGCTCATTACGCGCTCGTGCTCTACGCGGCGCTCATCGAGGTCGGCCGGCTCGAGCCGGAGTCGTTGAAGGGTTTCAACCAGGACGGATCGACAGTCGAGATGATCGGAGCCGAGCACTCGCCCGGCATGGAGGCGACGACCGGATCTCTCGGCCAGGCGCTCGCAGTCGCAGTAGGACGAGCGCTCGCTCGCCGGCGTCGGGGCGCGACCGGGCGGATCTGGGTGCTCTTGTCCGACGGGGAGCTGCAAGAGGGTGAGACCTGGGAGTCGCTTGCGGCGGCCTCGGCCTACGAGCTCTCGAACCTCGCCGTCCTCGTCGAGGCGAACGGCTCCCAGTGCGACGGCCCTATCGCCAGCGTTCTTGGGGTCGAACCGATCGCAGAGAAGGTCGCGAGCTTTGGATGGGACGTGCGTGAGGTAGACGGCCACGATGCCCCTGCCATCTGGTCGGCCGCGGCGTCGATGCTGGGTGGGCAATCCGGGAAGGCTCGGCCCAAGGCGATCATCTGCCGGACCTCCTGCTGGCGCGACATGCCCTCCCTAAAGTCCCACTCGCCGAAGTACCACTACATCCGCCTCACGCCCGACGAGGCTTTGGCGGCACGCGCCGATCTCGCAAGGGCAGAGCCATGAGCGTGCGCGCGGCTGAGGGCCCGCTCATCAAAGGGGAGAAGGTGCTGCGACCCTTCCGCTCGGGCTTTGTCGACTATGCCGCGCGCCATGAGGAAGTCGTATGCCTCTCGGCGGACCTCACGTCCTCGTGCGAGGCCGACGGCTTTCGCGAAGCGTTCCCCGACCGGTTCTACTCAATGGGCATGACCGAGCAGTCGATGATGGGCGTCGCCGGCGGGCTCGCGCGCGAGGGGCTCGTGCCATTTGTGACGACCTTCAGCGTCTTTGTCACCCGTCGCCCCTATGACCAAGTGGCCATGGCGATCGCCTATCCCGACCTACCTGTGCGCCTCATCGGATTCCTCCCGGGCATCACGACTCCTGGCGGTGTCACCCATCAGGCGATCGACGACGTGAACCTCATGCGTGGCCTGCCGAACATGACCGTCATCGACCTCGGCGACGCAAGTGAGGTCGAGTCGGTCTGGCGCGCCTTTGACGCTGTCGAGGGCCCCGTCTTCTGCCGCATGCTGCGCGGGGAGGTGCCTCGACTCTTTGGCAGTCCGATGACATTTGGCAGCGCTCGCCTCTTGAGCGAGGGCGGTGATGTGGCAGTCGTCTCGAGCGGGTTCGCCACCTACCTGACCCGTGCTGCGGTGCCGTTTCTCGAAAGCCAAGGGCTGCGCGTGTCACAGCTTCACGTGAGCACGCTCAAGCCTTTCGATGACCCGCTCGTTCTCGACACGCTCAGAGCGGTTCGTCACGTCGTCACCGTCGAGAACCACTCGACCATAGGTGGGCTCGGCAGCGCGGTCTGCGAGATGCTGGCCGAAGCTGGTGCCGGCGTGCCGGTGACGCGACTTGGTGTCGCCGACCGCTTCACCCACGGGGGCAGCACAAAGTACCTCGCGAGCTACTACGGTCTGGATGCCTACGCCGTAGTACGCGCGGTATCGGAGGGCGCCGGGCGGCCAATCGTTGCAAGCGAGGCCGAGCTTCGCGGCGAGCTGGACGCGCTCAGTGCCGATCTCGACGGAGCGCCCGGTGAGAATGCCCCGACCGGGCCCGGCGGGCCGAGCGGGCCGACCGGGCCGACCGGGCCGGTCGGGCCGGTGCAAGCCAATGTGGAGGCTCTGTAGTGGCGAGTCGGGCGCCATCGTGAACGCCGCCCTGGTGGTGGTTATCAGCCCTTTAGGAGCTGGCGAGCGGTGACCGAGAGCTCACGGGCGACTTCGGTCTCGTCAGCCCCGGTGACGGCGCCGTCCTCGACGACGAGGCGACCGTCGACGAGAACATGGCGGACATCGGACTTACCGAGAGAGTAGAGAAGCGACGAGAAGGGCGAATGGAGCGGCGCGGCTGATACGCTCGAGGCGCTCATGATGACGATGTCTGCTCTCTTCCCGACCTCGATCGAGCCGAGCAGGTGGTCGAGGCCGAGGCTACGGGCTCCTTCTATGGTTGCCATGGCGATGGCGTCGCGCGCGGGCATCGCCTGGGCATCGCCGAGGCGGTGCTTTTGCAGCAGCGCCGCGAGGCGGGCGGCTGGGAGCACCCCGAGGTCGTTGGAGGACGCCGGCCCGTCGGTGCCGATGCCGACGGGCACGCCCCTTGCCCGCAGCTCGGACACCGGAGCGATGCCACTTGCCAGCTTTAGGTTGGACGTCGGGCAGTGCGCCACGGCTGTTCCGCTCGCGGCCAGCATCTCCTGCTCGCGTTGCTCGAGTACCACGGCGTGCGCGACGACGGTGTCGGCGCCGAGGGCCGAGGCAGACTCGAGCACCTCGAGCGGCCGCGCTCCGCGCTCGCGAAGGACGAGCTCGACTTCTGCAGCGCTCTCGGCCGCGTGGACGTGCACGACAGCGCCGTGGTCCCGCGCCAGCTCGGAGATGGCCGCGATCTGGTCCTGGTGGAGGACGTAGGTGGAGTGCGGCCCGACACTGCGGCGAAGTCCGAGACCGGCGTCCGCGTGTGAGACCAACCAGCTCGAGGCGCGAGCGAGCTCTTCCTCGAAGCTGTGGGATCTGGTGAAGGCAGCACCGTTGGCTCCGACGAAGACCGGCCCGGTCACGAGGCGAAACCCGAGCCTCTCGGCTACAGGGATCGCCTCCTCGGGATAGAAGTACATGTCGAGCGCGGTCGTCACCCCGGAGAGCAGGCTCTCGACGATGCCCGCCGTCGCTCCGGCACGGACTGATTGGGCACTGAGGCGTTGCTCCAGTGGCCACAGCGCGGCGAGGAAGCCCTCGAGGTGGAGGTCGTCGGCGACCCCTCGAAACACCGTCATCGCAAGGTGCGTGTGCAAATTGACCATCCCGGGAATGACGATTCCCGACTCCGCGTCGAGGGTTCGCCCCGTCACGAAGCGAGCTTCGAGCTGGCCCGAGGTGTCGACTGCCACTATCTCCCCGCTCGACACTGCGATGGCACCGTCTTCGATGATCGTGCGGGCTTCGTCCATGACGACGACGCGGCCGTGCACTACGAGGAGGTCACATGGTGATGGCATCTAGGGCCGCCTCGAGCACGAGCCCGGATACAGAGGCCACAAGGGCAGCGTCGGGCCGGTAGGGCGCAGCGTCAGCCGATGGGCCATCGAGCACGAACACACCGGCGGCCCGGGCGCCGCGCGCCGACGCGAGGACGAGGAGGGAGGAGAGCTCCATCTCGATCGCGACGACGCCGGCAGCGCGGTAGGTCTCGATCGGAAGCGGCACAAAGGCCGGGCGCAGCAAGGCACGCGTCCAGATGATGCCGCGAGTCGGGGTCAGCGACCGGGCAAGGAGCTGGGTCTCGAGGGCGAGCACGAGCTCGGGGCAGCATGTCGCCGGGTAGCTCGCCGGAAGGTACTGATCGGTTACGCCGTCGTCGCGCACCGCGGCTTCGGCGAGCACGACGGCGCCGGCACCGAGATCACCTCGCATGCTCCCGGCCGTCCCGACGCGAACGACTTCGTGCACTCCTGCGTCGAGGAGCTCCTCGAAGGCTACGAGGGCCCCAGGAGCACCAACCCCGTGTGATGCGATGACGACCTGTGAGCCTTTCCAACTGCCGGCAAACGTCAGGTACTCCCGGTTGGAGGCCACCTCCGTGGCTCCCGCGAGAAGCTCTGCGGCCCGAGAGGCACGCGCGGGGTCGCCGACCACTATGGCGCGTTCGGGCAGCCCCTCGGCCGGGAGCCCGAGCACAGCCGATCGCGAACCGGTGCCGCTCAATTGAGCGCCTGGAGCACGTCTTGGATCACGTCGTTTGCGTCCTCGATCCCGACCGAGACGCGAAGCAGGTTCTCCGGCACGAAGCTTGCTTCGCGCGGGACGTACTCGCGGCCCCGCCATCCTGCGGCCGGGTGCATGACGAGCGTGTGGACATCTCCGAGGCTCGCGGCATAGGTACAGAGCTTTAGCCGGCTCACGAACGCGGCTGCCTCCGCGAAGCCACCTTTCGCCTCGAACGACAAGAGCCCACCGTAACCCGACATCTGACGCGCGGCCACCTCGTGACCGGGATGGGTCGCGAGTCCTGGGTAGAACACCCTCTCGACTCGCGGGTGCGCGGCCAGCCGCTCAGCGAGAGCAAGCGCCGTCGCGTTTTGCTGCCTGACCCGCAGGGCGATTGTTCGTATCCCCCGTTGCAGGATCCAGGCATCGAGTGGGCCGAGGACGCAGCCGACCAGGACTTGGGGCCACCAGACGCGCTCCAGCAGCTCCAAGCGGCCCGATACCGCCCCGGCGATCACGTCGGAGTGCCCTCCCATGAACTTGGTGCCCGACTCGACGACGAGGTCGATGCCGGCCGAGATCGGCCGGGAGTTGACGCAGCTCGCAACCGTATTGTCGGCTACCGACACGATGCCACGGTGGCGGCAGACCTGCGCGACGCCTGCGAGATCTGTCACCGTCATGAGCGGGTTGCTCGGAGTTTCCACGTACACGAGCTTGGTGCGCGCAGTGATCGCCTCATCGACCGCGGAGGGGCTCATCTTGTCGAGGTAGGTCACCTCTATGCCGAAACGTTCCAGCTCGCTCAGCAGCTCGAGGGTCTCTCCGTAGCACTCGGTGCCCACTACGAGGTGGTCCCCTGCGCTCGTCAGGGCAAAGATGGTCGTGAAGATGGCCGCCATGCCGGAGCTGGTCAGGAGTGTCGCCTCGGAGCCCGCGAGCCCCGAGACGAGCTTCGCGACGCGATCGACGGTCGGATTGCCGTAACGACCGTAGAACTTGACTGGACGGGGAGTCCCGGCCAGCTCGTGGAAGAGTGCCTGGCTGGATCGGGTGAAGGTGACCGACATGTCGATCGCCGGCGCGACGCCGAGCTCGTCTCCATAGCCGCTGTCGGCGTGCACGGCCACGGTCGCCGCGTCCGGCCGGTTGTCTTGTGGCTGGTCATTCATCGTGGTGCTCCATTCGACCATTTGGCCATTCGACCATCCGGTCGCTTGGCTCGTGCCGCCGGACAGCGCCGGCCGGCTGCACTATGGTCCATACGTGAACATTTGTACCGTAGTCGACTGCCCGAAGGGTTGACTCAGGTGACCACGATCACGGCGTTTGCCGATCTCACGCCCTGTTGGGCGGAGCACAGACATGGCTGAGCAGCTTCCCGTCTTCGAGCTCGAGGAGTGGTTTCGCAGGTTCGCCTTCGTACCGGGGATGACGAACCTGTCCCCGAGCAACCCTTCGTCACCGAGCGTCGCGGAGCTGCTGGCCCTCTCCGGCCGGAGAGCTGACGAGATCGGCTCCGTGTCGCTCGACTACGGCGAGACAAAGGGAGCGCCCGCCCTTCGAGAGGCGATTGCGGGCCTCTATGAGACCGTCAGCCCGGACGAGGTCATGGTGACCTCCGGGGCAGTCGAGGCGATCACGGTCTGCCTCGTGGCACTCGTCGGACGCGGCACGCGTGTGGTCCTCGAGACACCGATCTACGGCTCCTACGAACCCCTCCTGCGCCGGCTCGGGGCCGAGGTCACTACCTACGAGCTCTCCCGAGCTGACAGCTACGAGTACGACACGAGTCGCCTCGCCGACCTCTTGGAGGAGACCCGAGCCGAGCTGCTCGTGGTCAATCCTTTCAACAACCCGACCGGACGGGGGATCGACTCGGCGGGGGCGTTTCGAGAGGTCGTCGCCCTCGCCGCTGATCTCGGCACCAAGGTGCTCTCAGACGAGGTGTTCCGTCAGATAGGTCTCGTGGGTCCGCCGCTCCCCTCGGTGATGGACCTCGGCGAAGGCGGAGTGGCCGTCGGTGACATGACCAAGCCGTGGGGTCTCGGCGGTCTGCGGATCGGCTGGCTCGCGACCCGGGACAGGGAGCTGCTAGAGCACGCGTTGAACGTGCGGGACTACACGACGAACAGCAACTCGTCGGTGAGCGAGTATCTGGCCGGCGTGGCTCTCGAGGCGCGCGAAGTGCTGCTCGAGCGCGCTCTTGCAGTCGCGCGTGGATCATTCGCCGAGGTGGACGCGCTCGTGTCAGCCAGCGGTGGCGCTCTCAGCTGGATTGGTCCCGCCGGCGGATACTGCGGCTGGGTCGAGGTGAGCACCGAGAGGGAGTCATCGGTGCCCGAGCTCTGTGCAGCGCTCGCCCTTGACACCCATCAGCTCTTTCTGCCCGGCGCGGTGTTCGGTCAGCAGTGGTCTCGCCATGTCCGCATCGGGCTTACCGCAGGTGCTGCGCCGCTTCGTGCCGGCCTAGAGGCGCTTGTTCAGCTGCTCTGAGCTCCGAGACGACGAGGCCGGGCTGAGCGCTCTTGCGATGGACGCTCCGGTCCGGGATTCAGCCTCCCGCCATGGCTCCGAGGATCACGAACGGCTCGGTGCCGGCGAGCACCGGCGCTGGCAGGTCGCTGTCGGGCGGCTCGTGGGAGAGGTCCTCCTCACAGGCAAAGAAACGTATGAATGGTCTCCGCACCCTCGTTCGTGGGTCGCGGATGGTTCCTATGAGAACCGGGTAGCGGGTTTCGAGGGCATCGAGGAGAGACGACTGGGTGCCGGGCGAGTCGAGCTCAAGTGTCACCTCGCTCCCGGTGCCGTGCCCAGGGCCGCTCGCGGTGCCGTGCCCAGGGCCGCGCTCGGTCTCCTTTTCGAGTTGCACAAGGGTTCGAAGGTGCGCCGGCAGCCTGACCCGCACGACGACCAGATCGGGGCGCGGCGCGGTCCGAGGGACCGGTCCGGGCTGAGGATCTGGGGCCGGTCGTGGCTCGGGAGCGGACGCCTCCTCCGTCACGGCAGGGTCTGCACCTCGACGGAGAGCACGGCCGGGAGATCGCGGACTATGGGAGCCCAGCTGTCCCCGGCGTTGGCTGAGGCATACACCTGCCCGCCTGTCGTGCCGAAGTAGATGCCACACGGGTCGAGGGAGTCGACGGCCATGGCATCGCGTAGCACGTTGACGTAGCAGTCGCGCTGGGGCAACCCGTCGGAGAGCGCCTCCCACTCGTCTCCGCCCGTCCTGCTCCGGTAGACGCGGAGCCTGCCATCGGGCGGGTAGTGCTCCGAGTCGCTCTTGATCGGCACGACGTAGATCGTCTCGGGCTCGTGGGCGTGTACGTCGATGGTGAAGCCGAAGTCGCTCGGGAGGTCTCCGCTCACCTCCCGCCACGACTCGCCGCAATCGTCGGTGCGCATGACGTCCCAGTGCTTTTGCATGAAGAGCACGTCGGGGCGGGACGGGTGCATCGCAATGCGGTGCACGCAGTGTCCGACCTCGGCTTCGGGGGCCGGGATGCTCTCGGAGCTGAGGCCGCGATTGACCGGCTTCCAGGTGGTGCCGGCATCGTCGCTACGAAACACGCCCGCGGCCGAGATGGCGGTGTAGATCCGCTCTGGGTCCACAGGGTCGAGGACGATGGTGTGAAGGCACATGCCACCCGCGCCGGGCTGCCACGAAGACCCCGAGTCGTGCCGCCGAAGTCCCGAGACCTCTTCCCAGGTGGTGCCGGCATCGCTCGAGCGGAACAGGGCGGCATCCTCGACGCCCGCGTAGACGGTATCGGGGTCGCTGAGCGAGGGCTCGAGATGCCAGACGCGGGCGAACTCCCAAGGATGAGGAGTCCCGTCGTACCACTGGTGCGTCCCCGGTACGCCGGCGTAAGGAAACTGATTGCCGACCGCCTGCCAGGTGGTCCCGCCATCGTCGGACCTCTGGACCAGCTGGCCGAACCAGCCGTTGGACTGCGACGCGTAGAGCCGGGACGGATCGACTGGCGACGCGTTCACGTGGTAGATCTCCCATCCGCCAAAGAACGGCCCGTTCACCTCCCAGCTCTTGCGACTTGCGTCTGCGTTGAGGATAAAGGCCCCCTTCCGGGTGCCGACGAGGACTCGTATGGTGCTCATCGCGACTCCTTTTGGTCCGCT
>JAJYGW010000251.1 GCA_021790615.1 Actinomycetes bacterium
CGCGGCCCGAGAGGTCCTCGCGCAGCTCGGCCTCGCTGACGCGTTCGTCCACCCGACGGGTCACGGCGTCGGGCTCGACATCCACGAGGAGCCGATCCTGGCGCGGGGGGCTGCTGCTACGCTCCTCGCTGGTGAGGTCGTGACGGTCGAGCCTGGCGCGTACCTCCCGGGAACGTGCGGGGTTCGGATCGAGGACACCCTGGTGGTGACCGAAGGCGGGAGCCGTCCGCTCAGCCGGGCGCCGAAGCCACCGGTGGTGGTCTGAGCCCCCGGCGGCGGGGGCTCGCGCCCAGGGAGGCGAGCGATCGCGGACATCCCCCTCCAGGCGGCATCCGCGTGGCAGACGGCGCCGGCCTCACGCAGGGACCCTTGGGCTGGCCGCGGCCCTCGGACCAGGGCGTCTCTCGAGCCGACCGTCCGCAAGGAGCCGGGGGAGCGACAGCGTCGAGAGGGCCTGCGAGACTGACAGAGCCCAGCGAGCCGGGGAGACCGACAGCGCCCGCCAGAACCGAGAGAAGAGCCCAGAGAGCCCAGCGAGCCGGGAAGGCCGAGAAAGAGGACAGGCGGGATGGCAGTCACGACGAACGATCTGAAGAACGGCATGACGCTCGAGCTCCCGGAGGGCCTGTTCAGCGTCGTCGAGTTCCAGCACGTGAAGCCTGGCAAGGGTGGAGCATTCGTGCGGACGAAGCTGAAGAGCCTCCGAACCGGCGCGGTGATCGACCGGACGTGGCGGGCGGACGAGAAGATCGAGCAGGCGATCATCGACAAGCGCGAGATGCAGCTGCTCTACCGCGACGGCACGCAGCTCGTCTTCATGGACGCCACGTCCTACGACCAGCTCGAGGTGGCCGAGTCCACGCTCGGGGGCGCCGGCCGCTTCCTCACCGACGGCGCGTCGGCAGTGCTCTCCCTCTACGGCGGCGACGTCGTCGGTGTGGAGCTGCCTGCCGCGGTCGAGCTCGTGGTCGCGGAGACCGAGCCGGGGCTCCAGGGGGACCGCGTCTCCGGAGCTCGGAAGCCCGCCACGCTCGAGACCGGGCTCGTCGTGCAGGTGCCGTTGTTCGTGAACCCCGGCGAGCGCATCAAGGTCGACACGCGCACCGGCGAGTACCTGACCAGGGCCTGACCCGTGGCCGAGGCCCCGCGCCGGGAGGCGCGGGAGCGCGCGATGACGCTCCTCTACGAGGCGGACCTGAAGGCGGCCGACCCAGCCGTCGTGCTCGCGGGGCTCCCGGTGCCACCGGACACCTACACCGCGCGGCTGGTCGACGGGACCGCCAGGGCTCGCTCGGAGCTGGACGCCATCCTGGCGGAGCTGGCCGAAGGGTGGGGGCTCGATCGGATGCCGGTGGTCGACCGCGCGATCCTCCGGCTCGCGCTCTACGAGCTCATCGCCGAGCCGGAGGTCCCTGCGGAGGTCGTGCTGGCCGAGGCGGTGGCGCTCGCAGGCCGGTTCTCCACCGAGGCCTCCAGCCGGTACGTGAACGGGGTCCTGGCGAACGCTGCCCGCCGGCTCCGGGGGCGCTACGATGACGGCGCCGTGAAGCGGGTCCCGTGAGGCCCGCACGGAAGGAGGCTGTCGTGATCGCTGTTGCTCCGCCGACCTGCCGCGTGACCCCCCGAGCGTGATCGAGCAGTCCCCCCGGGAGGTGCCCCCCGCGGGTCCGGTCCGTCTTCGCCGCACCGCACAGGTGCTCACCCCCGCCGACGTCCAACGTGCCAGCGCTCGGATCGCCCACGAGATCCTCGAGCGCAACCGCGGGGTCGAGGATCTCGTGCTTGTCGGCATCCACGCCGGCGGTGTGCCGATCGCCCGGGCGCTCGGCGCGTTGCTCGGTGGCATTGCGGGGGTCGCTCCGCCCGTCGGAGAGCTGGATGTCGCCTGGTACCGGGACGACACTCGGCTGCGGCCGCTCGTGAAGGCCGGGCCGACGACGATGCCGGTGGACGTCACCGGCCAGACCGTGGTGCTGGTGGACGACGTCCTCTACACGGGGCGAACCGTCCGGGCGGCGCTCGACGCCCTCGCAGACTTCGGGCGACCCCGGGCCGTCCAGCTCGCCGTGATGGTCGATCGGGGACATCGAGAGCTCCCCATCCGTGCCGACTTCGTCGGCAAGAACCTGCCCACCCGCCAGGACGAGTTGGTCGAGGTCGGCGAGGACGGTGTCTGGCTCGGTGAGGTGGACGGCCGGTGAGCGCGCCCGATCTCGCCCAGAGCGCGCCGGACCGCCCGCTCGGGGCGTCGGCTCGCCGGCCGAGCGCGCCGGACCGCCCGACGACCGTGCCGGATGGCGGGTCCGACGTCGGGGGGAGGCCCCGTCACCTGCTCTCCGTCGCGGCGCTCTCCCGGGGGAGGCTCGAGGAGCTGCTCGCCTTGACCGAGGTGTTCGTGGAGGTCGCCGGGCGGGACATCCCGCGGGTGCCGGCGCTGCGCGGACGGAGCGTCGCGCTCTGCTTCTTCGAGGACTCGACCCGGACTCGCCTCTCGTTCGAGCTGGCTGCGAAGCGGCTCTCGGCGGACGTGGTCAGCTTCGCCGCAGCCAGCTCCTCGCTCAACAAGGGGGAGAGCCTTCGCGACACCGTCGAGACCATCGACGCGATGGGCGTGGACCTGATGGTGGTGCGCCATCGCGCCTCGGGTGTGCCGGCGCAGGTCTCTCGTTGGGTCCGAGCTGGCGTCGTCAACGCGGGCGACGGCTGGCACGAGCACCCCACGCAGGCACTGCTCGACTGCTTCACCCTCCGGCGTGCGCTGGCCGCTCGGGGCCGGGTTCAGCCCGGCCTGGAGGGCTTGCGGATCGGGATCGTCGGCGACGTGGAGCACTCCCGGGTCGCGCGCTCCGACGTGGCCGCCTTCGCCACACTCGGCGCAGAGGTCGTCGTCGTCTCGCCGCCGACGCTCCGCCCGAGCTCGGTCGGCCGCTGGCCGGCGCGCTTCACGAGCGCGCTCGATCCGGAGCTGCCCGAACTGGACGCGCTCTACGTCCTCCGGCTCCAGCGCGAGCGCATGGGCTCCCACGTCCTGCCGGGGCTGCGCGAGTACCGCGCCTGCTACGGGGTCGACGCCCGTCGTGCGGCGATGCTCCCCCCCCACGCCGTCGTCCTGCACCCCGGCCCCATGAACCGGGGCGTCGAGATCGACGCGGAGGTCGCCGACTCTCCTCGGAGCCTCGTCTTGGAGCAGGTCGCGTCGGGCGTGCCCGCCCGCATGGCGGTGCTCTCCTGGTTGGCGGGCGGGGAGCACCACCGCCTGACCCCATCGCCGGTCGACGCCGAGGCGGAGAGCGGGCTCGGTGCAGGAGGAGGACGGTCCGGTGTCTGAGCGCTCGCAGACGGAGACGCTGCCGGTACTCGTGCTCGCGGGCGGGACCGTGCTCGACGCGACGGGGCAACGCCGGGCAGACGTCCTGGTGCGTGACGGGAGGGTCGTCGAGGTCGCACCGACGATCGACCCGCCTGCGGGTGCGACGGTGCTGGATGCCGGGGGTGCGCTCGTCGGGCCCGGGTTCGTGGACCTCCACGCGCACCTTCGCGAGCCCGGTGGGGAGGAGGCCGAGACGGTGGAGACGGGCGCCCGAGCCGGGGCGCTCGGCGGCTACACGGCCCTGGTCGCCATGCCGAACACGTTCCCACCGATCGACTCGGTCGAGATGGTCCGTGCCGTGCGGCACCTGGCCCGTGGAGCCTGCACCGAGGTCGCAGTCGCCGCGACGATCACCGAGGGGCGCCGGGGGGAGCGACTCGCCCCGCTCGCCGAGCTCGCGGCCGCTGGCGTGCGGATCGTGACCGACGACGGCGCCGGGGTCGCCGATGCACAACTGGCCCGTCGTGCCTTCGAGTACGCAGCCCCCTTCGGGCTGGTCGTCGCCGAGCACTGCGAGGATCCCGCGCTGGCCGCCGGTGGCGTCGCACACGAGGGCGAGTGGTCAAGCCTCCTCGGGCTGGCCGGCATCCCCGCCGAGGCGGAGGAGGTCATGCTGGCGCGGGACCTCGCCCTCGCCGGGCGGAGCGGCGCCCGCTTCCACGCCCTGCACGTCTCGACGGCCGGCTCGTTGGCGCTGCTCCGCGAAGCACGCCGGCGTGGGGTCGCCGTCACGGCGGAGGTGACCCCGCATCACCTCGCACTGACCGACGCGGCGATCGCCGGTTTCGATCCCGTGTACCGGGTCAACCCGCCGCTGCGTCCGGAGGCGGATCGCCGGGCTCTCGTGGCCGCGGTCGCCGCCGGCGAGGTGGACGCCGTGGCGACCGACCACGCGCCGCACGCGCGACACGCGAAGGAGGCGCCCTTCGCCGAGGCACCCCCCGGGATGATCGGCCTCGAGACTGCCTTCGGTGTCGCGCGGGGCGCGCTCGCCGAGCTCCCGCTCGACGTCCTGTGGGGGCTGCTCTCGTGGAAGCCAGCGGCCATCGCCGGGCTCGAGGCCCGTCACGGTGGCCCGGTTGCGCCCGGGAGGCCGGCGAACCTCTGCGTGGTCGATCCCGAGGCTCGGTGGCGGGTGGACCCGGCAGCGGGAGCGAGCCGCAGCGCCAACACTCCCTACGCGGGCTGGGAGCTCGTCGGGCGGGCTCGCCACACTGTCCTCGCAGGCGAGGTCGTGGTCCGGGACGGGGAGGCACAGCGATGACCTTGCGAGGGGACCAGCCCGCCGGCGCCGGGGTCGTGGGCAGTGACGGCGGCGTGGGCCGTGCCGTGGCGGTTGCGGGGATGCTCGCCGTCGCAGACGGCACCACCTTCGAGGGCGAGCTGCTCGGGCCCCCGGCGACGGGGGAGCTCGTCTTCAACACGGTCCTGCAGGGCTACCAGGAGGTCCTCACCGACCCCTCCTACGCGGGTCAAGTGGTGGCCTTCACCTACCCGCACCTCGGGAACTACGGGGTCACCGCCGCCGACAACGAGGCGGCCCGGCCGTGGGTCCGGGCGGTGGTCGCGCGCGCGCTCGCCCCGCGGCCATCCAGCTGGCGGGCGACGGAGGATCTCCCGGCCTTCCTCGCTCGCTTCGGGATCCCGCTGCTCACGGGCGTCGACACCCGCCGCTTGGTGCGCCACGTCCGCAACCACGGCAGCCTCCCGGTCGCGATCGGGCCGCTCGAGGGACCCGGCGCGGCCACACCTGGCGAGCTCGTGGCCCGAGCCGCGGCGGAGCCGGGGACGACCGGTGCGGACCTCGTCGGGCTCGTCACCCGGCGGGAACGCCTCGAGCGGGGTGAGGGGCCGGTCCATCTCGTCGCGCTGGACCTCGGCATGAAGGAGAGCATCGTCCAAGCCCTCGCTCGCCACGCCCGCTGCACCGTGGTGCCGGCGACCACGCCCGCGGCCACGGTGTTGGCCATGGCCCCGGACGGTGTCGTGCTCTCGAACGGCCCGGGAGACCCTGCGGCCCTCCCGTGGCTCGTGGCAGAGGTTCGCTCGCTGCTCGGGCGGGTGCCCGTGCTCGGCATCTGCCTCGGCCACCAGCTCCTCGCCGAGGCGCTCGGCGCCGCGACCTACAAGTTGCGCTTCGGCCATCACGGGGGGAACCACCCGGTCCTCGACCGCCGGAGCGGGAAGGTGGAGATCACGAGCCAGAACCACAACTACGCCGTCGACACCGACAGCCTTCTTGCTGCGGCGAGTGGTGCCGTCGTGACGCACGAGAACCTGAACGACGGGGTCCTCGAGGGCTTCGAGGTCCCCGAGCTCGCCGTGACGGCGGCGCAGTACCACCCCGAGGCGGGACCGGGCCCGCACGACGGCGCGCACCTCTTCGCCGACTTCGTCGCCTCGCTCCAGGGACGGCTCTGATGGGCGCGCGTCGGGACCTGGAGACGATCCTCGTCGTCGGGAGCGGACCGATCGTGATCGGCCAGGCCTGCGAGTTCGACTACTCGGGAACGCAGGCCTGCCGCGTGCTCGCGGCCGAGGGCTATCGGGTCGTGCTGGCGAACTCGAACCCGGCGACGATCATGACGGACCCTGCGTTCGCCGACCGAACCTACGTGGAGCCGCTCGATCCCGAGGTACTCGCGGCGATCTGCGAGCGCGAGCGCCCGGACGCGCTCCTCCCGACCCTCGGCGGGCAGACGGCGCTGAACCTGGCCGTCGCGCTCGCCGAGCGGGGCACCCTCGACGAGCTCGGCGTCGAGCTGATCGGCGCGTCGCTCGAGGCGATCCGGACGGCGGAGGATCGCGACCGCTTCAAGGAGGCCATGGCGTCGATCGGGCTCGAGGTCCCGCCGTCCGCGCTGGCGCACTCGGTCGAGGAGGGCGTCGCGATCGCCGAGCAGCTCGGCCTGCCGGTGGTCCTCCGGCCCTCCTACATCCTGGGGGGCGCCGGGACCGGCATGGTCCGCCACCTCGACGCGCTGCCCGAGGCGCTCTCGCGGGCACTCCGCGCGAGCCCTGTGCACGAGGTCCTCGTCGAGCGCTCCGTCGCGGGCTGGAAGGAGTTCGAGCTCGAGGTGATGCGCGACCGTGCGGACAACGCCGTCGTCGTCTGCACGATCGAGAACTTCGACCCGATGGGCGTCCACACCGGGGACTCGATCACGGTGGCGCCGGCCCAGACGCTCTCCGACGTCGAGTACCAGCGGATGCGCGATGCGGCTTTCGCGTGCATCCGGCGCATCGGGGTCGGCACCGGCCGTTCGCACATCCAGTTCCCGCTGGACCCGACCGACGGGCGCATGCTCGTCATCGAGATGAACCCCCGCGTCTCGCGCTCCTCGGCGCTCGCGTCGAAGGCGACCGGGTTCCCGATCGCGAAGATCGCGGCGCGCCTCGCCGTCGGCTACACCCTCGACGAGCTGCCGAACGACATCACCCGCCAGACCCCCGCCTGTTTCGAGCCCACCATCGACTACGTCGTGACGAAGATCCCGCGGTGGGCCTTCGAGAAGTTCCCCGGCGTGAGCGACGTCCTCGGCACCCGGATGCAGTCGGTCGGCGAGGTCATGGCGCTCGGCCGAACCTTCCCCGAGTCCCTCCAGAAGGCGCTGCGCTCCCTCGAGACCGGCCACCTCGGTCTCGGTGCCGAGCCCGCGGAGGAGGTCTACGCCAATCTCGGCGAGGAGGAGCTGCTCGACTCCCTCGCCACCGCGACGCCGGACCGGATCTTCCGGGTCGGGGAGGCGTTGCGCCGCGGCGTGGCGGTGGAGCGCCTCGCGGCGAGGACGGGTATCGACCCCTGGTTCCTCGACCAGATGGTCCTCGTCGTGGCGGAGCGGCGTGCCCTCGAGGGCGTGGCAGAGCCGAGCGTGCTCTCGACGCGGGACTGGCAGCGGCTGAAGCGGCTCGGCTACTCGGACGCGCAGGTCTCCTATGTGCTCGGGGCCCCGGAGTCGGCGGTCCGCCGGAGCCGGATCGACGCGGGGGTCGTCCCGGCATACAAGACCGTGGACACCTGCGGCGCGGAGTTCGAGGCGTTCACGCCCTACCACTACTCCACCTGGGAGGAGGAGGACGAGGTCCTGGACTCGGGCCGGCCCCGGGTGATCATCCTCGGGTCGGGGCCGAACCGCATCGGCCAGGGCATCGAGTTCGACTACTGCTGCGTCCACGCGAGCTTCGCGCTGGCCGAGGCGGGCTACGAGACCGTGATGGTGAACTGCAACCCGGAGACGGTCTCCACCGACTACGACACCTCGACCCGGCTGTACTTCGAGCCGCTCACAGCCGAGGATCTCGCGAACGTCCTCGCGGTCGAGTCGGCGAGCGGCGCGCTCGCGGGCGTGATCGTGAGCATGGGTGGCCAGACCCCGCTCAAGCTGGCGGGGGGTCTCGACCCGGCCCTCGTGCTCGGGACGCCGCCGGACTCGATCGACCTCGCCGAGGACCGAGAGCGCTGGGCGGCGCGCTGCGCCGAGCTGGGTCTGCGCCAACCCCCCGGCGGCACGGCCACCACGCTCGACGAGGCGCTGGAGGTGGCGGCCGACGTCGGGTACCCCGTGCTCGTCCGGCCGAGCTACGTGCTCGGCGGGCGCGCGATGGAGATCGTCTACGACCCCGACGATCTCCGGCGGGCCCTCGCAGCCCTGTTCTCGGCGGACAGCGGCGCCCGCGAGCTCTTCGGCGAGGGGGGGCCCTCGGGGGATCGACCGGTCCTCATCGACCACTTCCTGGAGGATGCAGTCGAGGTGGACGTGGACGCGCTCCGTGACCGGGCTGGCGAGGTCCTGATCGCTGGCATCCTCGAGCACGTGGAAGAGGCCGGCGTCCACTCCGGCGACAGCGCGTGCGCGATCCCACCGCCGAGCCTCTCCGCGGAGGTCGTGGCGGTCATCGAGGACTACACCGCGCGCATCGCCGACGCGCTCGGTGTCGTCGGCCTCGTGAACGTCCAGCTCGCGGTGAAGGCGGAGGAGGTCTTCGTCCTCGAGGCGAACCCCCGTGCGAGCCGGACCGTGCCCTTCGTGTCCAAGGCGACGGGGGTGCCGCTCGCGAAGCTCGCGGCGCGCCTCGCAGTCGGGACCACACTTGCAACGCTGCGCGAGGAGGGCGTCTACCGCGCCCCTCCCGTCCCGGTAGGGGTCTGCGTGAAGGAGGCGGTCCTCCCCTTCGCCCGCTTCCCCGAGGCCGACGCGCTCCCGGGGCCGGAGATGCGCTCGACCGGAGAGGTGATGGGCATCGACCGCACCTTCGGGCTCGCCTTCGCCAAGAGCCAGCGAGCTGCTGGTGCGCCGCTCCCGGACGCTGGCCGGGTGCTGCTCTCGCTCGCCGACCGCGACAAGCCGGCGGGTGTAGCGCTCGCCGCCGGGCTCGTTCGACTCGGCTTCGAGCTGGTGGCGACCGAGGGGACCGCCGCAGCGCTTGCCGAAGCGGGGGTCCCGGTCGCGGCGGTGGTGGCGAAGGTCGGCGAGCAGGCGCCCGGCCGCCAGGACGCCGTCGGCCTCGTGTCGACCGGGCAGGTCCAGTTGGTGGTGAACACGCCTCGAGGTCAGGGTGCCCGCGCGGACGGGAAGCAGATCCGCATGGCAGCCGCCGCCCACCAGGTGCCCTGCCTCACGACGATCCCGGCCGCCCGCGCAGCGGTGGCGGGGATCGCCGAGTGGCGCGTGCACGGCCTCACGGTCCGGAGCCTCCAGGAGCTCCACGCCGAACCGCAGCTCCGCCTCCCGCTGTGAGCCGCTTCGCCGGCCCGAAGCCGGAGGGGGCCGGCGGCGGGGCTCACGTGGACCTCGCCACCCAGGTCGGGGCAGTCGCTCTCCCGAGCCCGATCTGTCTGGCCTCGGGCACCGCCGGCAGGGGCGCCGAGCTCGCGCCCTACCTCGACCTCGCAAGCCTCGGGGCCGTCGTGACGAAGTCGCTCTCCGCGCGGCCCTGGCCGGGGAACCCACCGCCGCGCCTCACGCCCGCAGGACTCGGCATGTTGAACGCGGTGGGCCTGCAGAACCCCGGGGTGGAGCAGTGGCTGGAGGAGGATCTCCCCGATCTCGAGGCGACCGGTGCACGGGTGGTTGCCAGCATCTGGGGCGAGCGCGTGGAGGACTTTGCCACCGCGGCGGCGCTGCTCCGCGGGGCGCCTCCGTGCGTCGTGGCGGTCGAGGTCAACGTGAGCTGTCCGAACCTCGCCGATCGGCGCCGGATGTTCGCCCACTCCCCGAGCGCAACGGCGGAGGCGGTCGAGGCCGCGGCGGCGTGCGGGCTCCCCCTCTGGGCGAAGCTCTCCCCGAACGTCGCCGACCTCGTGGGCATCGCGGAGGCGGCGGCGGGTGCAGGCGCCGCAGCGGTGGTGCTCGTGAACACGCTCCTCGGCATGGTGCTCGACCTCGATCGCCGCCGTCCGGTGCTCGGGCACGGCGGGGGTGGGCTCTCCGGCCCCCCCTTGCACCCGGTCGCCGTGCGGGCCGTCTTCGACGTGAGCGCGGCGCTGCCCGAGCTGCCCGTCGTCGGCGTGGGCGGGGTCCTTCGCGGCGAGGATGCGGTCGAGCTCCTCCTCGCCGGAGCGTCCGCGGTCGAGGTCGGGACGGCGTCCTTTGCGGACCCGGCCTCGGCCGAGCGCATCCAGCGCGAGACGGTTGGGTGGTGCCGCCGCCACGGGGTGGACGCCGTTCGCACACTCGTCGGCGCCGCCCACGAGGGCGCGCCCCTCGTGGATCTGGAGAAAGTCCCGGAGAATCCATGACGCACGGGCTTGTTTCGGCTATCGTCCTCGACATGCCTTTGCCTCCCACTCTCTCACCCGACCAGCGGAAGGCCGCACTGGAGAAGGCCGCGCAGGCGCGACGCGCCCGGGCGGAGCTCAAGGAGAAGCTGAAGTCGGGGACGATCAGCCTCCCCGAGCTGCTCTCGCGTGCAGGCTCTGACGAGCTCGTCGGCAAGATGAAGGTCGTGTCGGTCCTCGAGTCGCTCCCCGGTGTCGGCAAGGTGAAGGCGCGCCGGATCATGGAGCAGATCGGGATCAGCGAGACCCGTCGCCTGCAGGGCCTCGGCTCCAACCAGCGCGAGCGGCTCATCGAGGGCACGGCACGCCACTGATCTTCGTCGTCTCCGGTCCCGGGGGCGTCGGAAAGGGAACACTGGTCCGCCAGCTCGTCGAGCGCGACCCGTCGCTCTGGCTCTCGAGGTCGTGGACGACGAGGACCCGCCGGCCGGGCGAGGATCCCAACGCGTACGTCTTCGTCGACGAGGCGACCTTCGAGGCCAAGCGGGCCGCGGGAGGGTTCCTCGAGTGGGCGGAGTTCCTCGGTCGGCGTTACGGGACGCCGTGGCCTGACCCTCCGGCGGGTGCGGACGTCCTTCTCGAGATCGACCTCCAGGGTGCCCAGCAGGTGCGTCGACACCGACCCGAC
>JAJYGW010000414.1 GCA_021790615.1 Actinomycetes bacterium
TATTCCTCGGCTCGTCGCCGGTTCCGCAGAGCGAGCCTGCTCCCTACATGCTGACGAACACCCCGAGTCGCTCCTCGAGCATGAGGGCGGCCCCGTCCCCGGGGGCGTCGACATGCAGGTAGGCGCCGTGGCGGCCGGCGATCTCGGCGATGTCCCCGATCGGGTCGAAGGCTGTCGTGCCGGTCGTCCCGGCCGTCGCCACCACCGCTGCGGGCCTGCGGCCCTGCCGGACGTCGGCGGCCATGGCCGCCGCGAGCGCGGCCGGGCTCATCTCGTAGCCCGGCGCAGGGGCGTCGACGAGGCACAGGTTGTCCACGCCGTATCCGGCGAGCAGGACCGCCTTGGATACCGATGAGTGTGCCTCGCGCGAGCAGTAGACGGTGAGCGGCGACGCTTCCTGCTGTAGACCGCCCCTGCGCGATGAGCTGCCCGTGGCGCGCTCTCGCGCCACGAGCAGCGCGACGAGGGAGGCGGTCGACGCGCCGTCGAGGATCGTGCCGCTCCAGGCGTCCGAGAGCCCGGCCAGCTGGCGCATCCAGCTGCAGACCGCCTGCTCGAGCTCGGTGAGCGCCGGGGCGGACTGCCAACTGAGGCCGAGCGCGCCGAGGCCGGCGGCCGCCAGGTCGCCGAGGACCGAGGAGAGGCTGGCGTTGGAAGGGAACCAGGCGAAGTTCCGCGGGTGCTGGGTGTGGGTGATGGCCGGCACGATGACCGAGTCGAGGTCCGCCACGACCGCGGACAGGGCCTCGGCGGCGGCGGGCGGCGTGGCCGGCAGCGCCCGCAGGACGTCGCCCGGCGCCACGAAGGAGCGGACCGGGAGGGAGCCGACCTTCGTCCGGTAGTCGGCGATCCAGTCGACGAGCTCGTGACCTGCGCTGCGGAACTCCTCTGGATCCATCCGCCCATTGTCGGGCACCGCCGACCCGTCCGCCACCTCCCTTCGGGGAAGAGTAACTTGAGCTTGTATTTCCGAGTGGAGGTCAATGACGACATGTCCGCAACGGACCCGTGGGAAGCAGTGCTCGAGAGGATCGACGACGCGGCGTCGCTGATCGGTCTCAACCCCGACGTCCACAAGATCCTCTCCCAGCCGACGAGGGTTCTTGAGGTTGCCGTGCCGGTGAAGATGGACGACGGTCGGGTGGAGGTGTTCACCGGCTGGCGCGTGCACCACGACACCAGCCGCGGCCCGGGCAAGGGAGGCATCCGGTTCCACCAGACCGTGACGGCACACGAGGTCATGGCGCTCGCGGCCGACATGACCCTCAAGTGCGCCGTCGTCGAGATCCCCTTCGGGGGAGCAAAGGGGGGCGTGCAGGTCGATCCCTCCTCGCTGTCTGACGGGGAGCTCGAGCGGCTGACGCGTCGCTACACGGTGGACATCGCCTCGCTGCTCGGTCCGGACAAGGACGTGCCCGCCCCTGACGTGAACACCGACGCCCGCGTCATGGCTTGGGTGATGGACACGATCTCGATGGTGAGGGGCGAGGCGGTCACGGGCGTCGTGACGGGCAAGCCGATCGCCATCGGAGGGAGCCGGGGACACGTCGGCGCCACCAGCCAGGGAGTGCTCATCAACGTGCGGTCGATCTTCCAGGAGCTCGGCATGCCGATGGCGGGAGCGCGAGCAGTCGTGCAGGGCCACGGCAAGGTCGGCGGACCACTCTGCTACCTGTTGTCGTCGGCCGGAATGCGCGTCGTGGCGGTGACCGACGCCTTCGGGGGCGTCTACAACCCGGCGGGGCTCGACACCGTGGCGCTGGCGGACCACGTCGCCAGGCGGGGGACTGTCCAGGGCTTCGAGATGGCTGAGCCCCTCGACCCAGCCAAGATCTGGGAGATCGAGTGCGAGCTCGCAGTCCCTGCCGCTCTCGACGGCACGATCACGGCCGCCGTCGCAGAGAACATGGGCGCCAAGATCATCGTCGAGGCCGCCAACGGGCCGACCCTCCCGGAGGCGGACCCGATCCTCGAACGGCGCGGGATCGTGCTCGTGCCGGACATCCTCGCCAACGCGGGAGGAGTGACCGCCTCCTACTTCGAGTGGGCCCAGTCGCGCCAGGGGTTCGCCTGGGAGGAGGGTGTCGTCGCCGAGCGGCTCCGTCGGATCATGGAGAGCGCCTTCCAGTCGGTCTGGAACCGCTCGAGGGACCTGAAGGTGACGCTCCGGCGTGGCGCGGTCGCAGTCGCCCTCGAGCGTCTCGAAGAGGCGATCACCTTCCGAGGGCTCTTCCCGTAGACCCAGGCGACGACGGGTCGAGACCGCCGCCCTGGCGGGTCGACCTCTCCCCGCTGCGCTCGTCGCGCGACCTCCGCCTGCTCTTTGCGGGCGGAGGCATTTCCTTCGCCGGCAGCATGGTCACCTTCGTGGCCCTGCCCTACCAGGCGTACCACCTGAGCCACTCCTCGCTCGTCGTCGGACTGCTCTCCCTCGCCGAGCTCGGCCCTCTCCTTGTCACCGCCTTCATCGGCGGAGCCCTGGCGGATGCCGTCGACCGGCGGGTGCTGATCCGGCTGACCGAAGCCGGGATGGGGCTCGCGTCGGTCGCCCTGCTCGCGAACGCGCTCGTGGCGCACCCCGCCCTCTGGGTCCTGTTCGCCTGTGCGGCGCTCTTCGCAACTCTCGACGGCCTCCAGCGGCCGTCCCTCGAAGCACTCGTCCCCCGGATCGTCGAGAGTGACGACCTGCCGGCCGCCTCGGCTCTGCTCTCGCTTCGCACGGACGTCGGCATGATCGCGGCACCGGCCGTCGCCGGCGTCATCATCGCCGCAGGAGGCCTCCCGGTCACATATGCGATCGACGTCGTGTCGTTCGTGCTCTCGCTCGGGGTGCTGACACTGCTCGGCGCCGCCCCGCCTGCCTCCGACGAGGGCGAGCTGAGCCTGCGAGCCGTGCGAGAAGGTCTGACCTACGCCTGGTCGCGAAAGGACCTCCTCGGCACCTACCTCGTCGACATGAATGCCACGTTCTTCGGGATGCCCAACGCCCTTTTCCCACAGCTCGCCGTCCACCTCGGAGGACCGTCTGCGCTCGGGGTGCTCTACGCGGCCCCGGCCGTCGGGTCGTTCCTCGTCAGCCTCACGAGCGGGTGGACGAGCCGGGTCCGGCGCCACGGCCGCATGATCGCCGTGGCCGCAGGCATCTGGGGGATCGGCATCGTCGGGCTTGGCCTGGCGCCTCCCTCGCCGTGGCGGCGCTCTCGCTCGTCCTCGCCGGAGCGGGCGACATGGTGAGCGGTCTTGGGCGCATGACGATGTGGAACCAGTCGATCCCCGACGCCCTGCGGGGCCGGATGGCCGGGATCGAGATGCTCAGCTACACCTCGGGGCCGACCCTCGGCAACGTCGAGTCCGGTCTCGTCGAGGGATTGGCAGGCTTGCGAGCGACCATCGTCTCCGGCGGGGTGGCGTGCATCGTCGGCACCATCGCGCTGTCGCTGGCCCTGCCGGCCTTTCGTGGCTACGACGCCGCCCGCGGCAAGCTGATGCGCGACGGCCCACACCCTCAATCGGTGCTTGCGGAGCATGCGGAGACCTCTCCGGTGCGCACCGATACCGCTCCCGGCTCGCCATACTTGGGACGTACCGGGGAGCGCCCTCGATACGACGGTGCCGGGGGGCCTGGCTGACCGCGTGACCCGGAAGGGGAGTCTTGATTCATATGCAGTTCAATCGGGCGACGGCGTTGGCCGTCGGGGTGCTCGTCGCCGGGGGAGCACTCGCAGGCTGCTCGAGCTCCACGGCTTCGGGCGTGTCGACGCATCGCAAGCGCGTCGTCACCACCACCTCGACTAGTTCGACGACGACGAGCACGACGGCCGCGCCGACCTCCACGACGGCGGCGGCCCCGACCTCGACCACCACCGCCCAGCTCAGCCGATGCACGCGCAGCCAGCTCGAAGTGCGGGCCGACACGCGCAGCGAGGTCGCCGCCGGGAATCCCGAGATGGGCTTCACCATCGGGAACACGGGCGCCACGGCGTGCATCGTCGAGGGCTATCCGGTGATCGGGCTCCTCGCCGGCTCTCGCACCGTGACGGCGCAGGTCTCCCACCAGGGTCAGGGTCAGATCTTCTCCAACACGCCGTCACCGGTGACGCTTGATCCCGGCGTCGCGTCGGGTGCCGCTTTCGTCCTCGCGTACACCGACATCCAGCAGAATGGACAGACCTCGTGCCCGGCGATCACCACTGTGGAGGTGACCGTCCCCGGGAGCGGGACGGGGTTTCCGGTGCAGAAGTCGTTCTATCCCTGTGGTGCCCCGAACATCTCCGTCTCGCCGATTGTCTCCGACGCCCGCTACAAGGCGGAGTTCGGCGGCTGAGCCGGCTCTTCGTCGCCGCGGGCGCTGGCGGCGACCCCGATCAGCTGGAACGAGGTGACGTCGACTAGCCCCTTGTCGGTGATCCGGAGTTCCGGGATGACCGAGAGGCCGAGGAAGCTGAGCTGCATGAACGGCGCCTCGATGGAGACGCCGAGATCGGCCTCGGCCGCCTTGGCGAGCCGCTCGACCTCCTCGGCGACTTCCCTCGCGCTGCGATCGCTCATCAGACCGGCGATCGGGAGGAGCACCTCGGCCAGTACCTTCCCGTCGAGTACGGCGACCTGTCCGCCGCCGATCTCGGCGAGACGACGGACCGCCAACGCCATGTCTTCCGGACCGCCTGGCCCCGTGCTTCCCACCACCATGCAGTTGTGGGCATCGTGGGCGACGGTCGAGGCGATGGCGCCTCGGCTGAGCCCGAAGCCGCTCACATAGCCGAGGCCCACCCTGCCGGTCTCGTTGTGGCGCTCCACGACGGCGATCCGGGCGAGATCCGCCTCAGGCGCGTCGAGGTCCATCTCGAGATGCCGAGTGGACAGCGTGCGGGAGCTGACACCGATTACGTTCACGCGTCCCCGGGCGGAAGCTGGCGACGCGAACGCCTCGCGGCCGGGCGGGTTGTCCAAGTGGACCGAGGATCTCAAGAAGTCGGGAGGGGGGCTCGACGGCACGGCGCCGTCGACGAGCCGGCCGTCTCGTGCCACAACTCGCCCGCGCTGCCAGACGAGCGAAGGCTCGAGTGATCCCAGGTCGTCGAACGCCAGCACGTCGGCCTGGTAACCGGGGGCCAGCCAGCCGAGATGATCGAAGTGATGGTAGTCGGCCGGATTGGCGGTCGCGATGACGAGGGCGTCCTCGATGCGAACCCCGTGTTGGACGGCGAGCCGGATGCAGTCGTTCACATGGCCGCGTCCGAGCAGCGTGTCGGGTTCGCGATCGTCGGTGCACAGCGCCACCCGGTCGGTCCCGTGCCCGATGACGGTCGGGATCAGCGCAGCGAGGTTCTGGCTCGCCGATCCCTGCCGGACGAAGATCCACATGCCCTTGCGGCGCTTCTCGACGGCCTCGTCGAGCGTGGTGCACTCGTGATCGGACTCCACTCCGGCAGCGAGGTAGGCATCGAGCGATCGCCCGGAGAGGCCGGGCGCGTGACCGTCGACCCGTCGGTGCCCGGCGGCGGCGATCTTGGCTAGCACCTCGGCGTCTCCATGAATCACCCCGGGGAAGTCCATGACCTCGGCGATTCCGATGGCTCCCTGGGTCTCGAGCAGCTCGATCACCTGCTCGACGTGCAACTCGGCGCCAGGGCTCTCGAACCGGGAGGCAGGCACGCAGCTCGAGGCACAGATGCCGAAGGTGAAGGGAAGGGCCGCGGCGGCATCCGCCAAGGCGGCGACCCCGGGAACACCGAACACGTTGGCGAGCTCGTGGGGGTCGGCCGCGACGGCTGTCGTGCCGTGCGGCAGCACTGCGCGGACGAACTCGTCGACCCAGAGCTTGGTCGACTCGAGGTGCATGTGGGCGTCGATGAACGCCGCTGTGAGAGCCGCCCCCGCAACGTCTACCGTCTCGAGAGACTCTCGAGGCCCGAGTCCCGCGATGAATCCGTCTGCGATAGCAAGATCGGTGTCGATCCACTCGCGCGTGCCGGGCACGAAGACGCGGCCGCCGGTGATGAGGAGGTCGGCAGGCTCGTCGCCTCGTGCGACGGCGAGGAGACGGGATGACCCACGGCGCGGCGACATGCAGCGAGTGTAGGTGGGAGGGCGCTGTTGGTCGTGGCCGGAGCGGTCTGCGACTGCAAGGGATAGGGCGCCGGGAATGAACTCCGATCATGCGGCGCTCCACGCGTGGAAGACTGCGATGTCGCCCGGCAGTGGTGATGTGATCCAGGGCGCTTAGCTCAGGTGGTCAGAGCAGCTCGCTTACAACGAGCAGGTCGGCGGTTCGAGTCCGTCAGCGCCCACCACGTCGCCATATTCGAATGGCATGAAGAGGGGCCTCCCCCGGTGACAGCGTGGTTGTCACCGCAAACCCCATCACCAAGGGAGGCCTTACCGGCTCTTCGCGTTCAGGCGTGGGACGGTGCTGACTACCGGGCGGGTCGATAGATCCACCACTCGAGATCCGCGACGTCCGAGTCTTGCAGGACCGAGGTCCACCCGAGCGCTCTGAGGTTCGAGGCAAGGGGGGTGACTGCATGCGACTCCGGTCAGATGTGAGGTGTCCGGCTACTGCCAGAGCGAGTCGAGGTCGAGCGCAGCGGCGACAGCGCGCCTCGGACCGCTCTCGCCGGAAGTACCTCCCGGCGCGGCCGCGAGCATCTGGCCCCGGCGCCTGGTTCGTCGTGGGATCGACAGCAGGCTGAGCAGCGTCGTGTCGAGGAAACGGCTCGACTGCACAAGGGTATGGCGGTCGTCGGCGGCTCGGCGGTGATGGGGCAGGCGCTGGGGCGAATAGAGGTGGAGCTCGTCCCGGGCTCGGGTGAGCGCGACGTAGAACAGGCGGCGCTCTTCGGCGAGCCCGTCCGCGGAGCGGAGAGCCATGTCGACGGGGAATGCCCCCTCGACGAGGTGCACGAGGTGGACCGCGCTCCATTCGAGCCCTTTTGCCGCATGGACCGTCGAGACGACGACGTAGTCCTCGTCGAGATGGGGTGGTCCGGCGAGGTCGGCGGAGGATACGGGCGGGTCCAGGGTGATCGCGGCCAGCCAGGCGCCGAAGTCCTCGCTCACCGCCGCCGCAGCGGCAAGGCGATCGAGGTCCGAGAGCCGCGGTGCGCTGGAGGTGTAGTGCTCGGCGACGAGGGGGCGGACTATCGCGAGGATCCGCTCCGACCGCTCCGGCGCTCTCGTAGCGGCACGAGCGTCGCGCAGGGCGGGCAGGGTCGCGCTGAGCGCGACCCTCGCCGCCGACGGCGCGGCGGCGACTACCTCCGGCCAGTCGTCCACGCCCTCGGGACGCCGTGGGGGGAGCAGGTCGAGCAGGCGTCGCGCCCGGGCCGGCCCTACGCCTGCATGGAGTCGCAGCAACCTAAGCCAGGCCACGTCGTCAGAAGGGTTGTCGAGGAGCCGACCGACGGCGACGAAGTCCTTCAGGTGGGCGGCATCGACAAAGCGCAGCCCGCCGTACTTGCGGTACGGAACGCGGCGTGCGGTGAGCTCGAGCTCGATCAGGTCGCTGTGGTGAGCCGCCCGGACGAGGACGGCCTGGTCCGCGAGGCGGAGTCCTTCTTCGTGGCGATCGAGGATACGGTCGACGACGGCGCGTGCCTCCGATGAGGCGTCGTAGCTGCGGTACAGGGCGGGGCGGGTGCCTCCGCTGCGCTCGGCGTACAGCTCGATCTTCGGCAGGGCGGCACCTTCTTTCGGGCGAGCGTGGTTGGCGAGATCGAGCACCGGCTGGACCGAGCGGAAGTTGCGCTCGAGCCCGACGACGGTCACGTCGGGGTAGCGCCGTGCCAGCTCCGAGAGATGGGCAGGGTCGGCACCCCGGAAGCCGTAGACCGCCTGCGCCTCGTCGCCAACGGCGGTGAGGCCATGACCGGCGGGGCACAGTCCGCCCACGATCTCGACCTGGAGCGCGTTCACGTCTTGGTACTCGTCCACCAGCACGTAGTCCCACGTGGCAGCGAGCTCTGCCCCGATCGTCTCCTCGCGAAGCGCCGCACGCCAGTAGAGGAGGAGGTCGTCGTAGTCGAGCTGGTCGCGGGCCCGCTTTCGCGCGACGTAGCCGCGGTACAGCTCACCGATCCTGGCAGCGTGCGGCTCGCACCACGGGAAGTCGGCGGCGATCACCTCGGAGAGACTCCGGCTGGTGTTGACACACCTGCTGTACAGGTCGAGGAGCGTCTTCGGCGTGGGAAGGCGCTCTTCCGACCCTGTGAGGCCGAACTCGTCCCGTAGGAGATCCATCGTGTCTGCCGCGTCCGCCGGGTCGAGGACCGAGAATGTGGGGCGAAGTCCGAGGAGTTGACTCCGCGAGCGGATGACCTGGTAGGCGACATGGTGGAACGTTCCGCCCCGTAGGCGTCGAGCCAGCTCCGGTCGGCCGACGAGCGCTGCGGCTCGGGACAACATGTCGTCCGCAGCCCGCCGCGTGAAGGTCAACAGGAGGATGCGCTCGGGGTCGACGCCGCGCTCGAGGAGCCGGGCGACGCGGGAGGTGAGCACCCTCGTCTTGCCCGTGCCTGCCCCGGCGACGACGATGAGCGGTGTGCGGCCGTGGCCCACGGCAGCGAGCTGGACGTCGTCCAGCCCTTCGTCCCAGTCGCTCGGGTCGGCGAACATGCGTTCGTAGCCTAGTCGCAGCTTTGGAGCGGTGCGTGGCTACCACGCCGACAGGACGCTGCCGCCGCAGAGCCCTCGCCTACGGTGTCGCTCATGCTGATCTCCACGATGAACGACATCCCGGGATACGACGTCACCGAGGTTCTTGGCGAGGTGTTCGGGCTGATCGTAAGGAGCCGCAACATCGGCTCGCAGCTCGGCGCCGGGCTGAAGGCCCTGGCGGGCGGGGAGCTGAAGGGCATGACGAAGAACCTGACAGCGAGCCGCGAGGAGGTGATTTCCCGGATGGTGGACGAGGCGGCGGCCAAGGGCGCCGACGCCGTGCTCGCCATGCGCTTTGACACCTCGGAGATGGGACAGAACTGGACTGAGATCTGCGCCTACGGGACGGCGGTCAAGATCCGCAGGCGGGACTGAGAGTCCCTCGGTCATGCCGCCACCGTCGGTCCGCACAGCGGCGCCGACAGCTGGATGTCGGTGGTGGTGCGCGTCAGACGCGAGATACCAGCGCCGCGAGATGTCCAGCCGCCGACGAGGGAGGGCGCCGTCATCCGAGGGCGGATGACCATCTCCTCATGAGTCGGCCTGTCGCCATCGGACCGCGTGCTGTCCTGCCGCTCGTGTGGTCGAGGCCGGCGCCGACCGATTGGCGGACCGGAGGGCCTCCGCGCCCCGAGCCGGCAGGCTCAGGTGAGCGGCTGCGGTAGCCCGGTCGATGTCGGACGACGCCGCTTGCGGGGATCGGTGCCGTGGGCTGTTGGATGGCGAGGCGAGGTCGCGCACCACACGAGAAGGTGGCCGTCGGCACCCGGCGGGTCCGTCCGGCTCGCAACGCGGTGTGTTCTGTAGAACAGCGACGCTCGGGCGCGGCCCCGAGATCGCCTCGCCCGGCGGTGCGCTGCCTCTCGGGCGAGCACGGGCGTGATCGCCGCTAGAACGACGACATGGAGACCTGGGATGCCATCAGGGCCCGGCGGAACGTCCGCGAGTACGCCGACCGCGACATCGCCCGAGCAGACCTCGAGCGCATCCTCGAGGCTGGGCGGCGAGCACCGTCCTCGAGGAACTGGCAACCGTGGCACTTCGTCGTCGTGACCTCCCGGGAGCGGCTCGTGGAGCTGGCGAAGGTGTGGGAGGGCGCGTCGCACGTCGCATCGTCGAATGCAACGGTCGCCCTCGTCGCCGCCGAGCCGGATGACGACCTGCACCGCGAGTGGGTGCAGTACGACTTCGGGCAGGCAACCGCCACAATGATGCTGGTGGCGGCAGATCTCGGCATCGGCTCAGGGCACGCGGCAGTCCGCGACCAGCGGTTGGCTCGGCAGGTGCTCGGGCTGCCGGATGGATACGAGTGCGTCTACCTCATCGCGCTCGGCTATCCGGCCGGTCGTCGCCTCGAACCGGTGCGCAAGCCGGACCGTCGTCCCTTCGACGAGGTGGTGCGCTGGGAGCGCTGGTAGCCCATCGGGCCCGGTGCCCGAGCGCCGAGGGCTAACTCCAGCGCCCGGAGACGACCCTCACGGGCGGCGAACGAAGTAGTTGCTGGTGAGCTCGAATCCATGGCGCTCGTAGAAGCGCCGCGCCTCGGTCCGTGAGCAGTTGCTGTGGAGATCCACGAGCTCGGCGCCGGCGGACCGCGCCACCTCTATCAGCATCTCGAGGAGCCCCGCGCCGATGCCGCGCGACCGGTGTTGCTCGTCGACGACGAGGGCATCGATCGAGGTGACTCGTGCGGGTCGGTGCAGGGGGCGGCGGGTGTGATAGGCGAGGACGCCGACGAGCTGCCCGGCGTCCGCGGCGACGAGCACCTCCGGAGAGGCGCCGAGGTGCTCGTGCACCTGTTGGGCTGTGAGCTCGTAGCCGAGCTGGCGGAGCAGCCGCACGATCTCGTCCGCGTCGGTGGGCGACGCCAGGCGGAGCGTCATCCCGGGGCTGTGCCGAGATGAGCGAATGGCGCCCGGGCGCCGCGGTGGCGTCCACGGCCGTCGCCGGCGCCGCCGGCGCCGGGCAATCCCCGCGCACCTTTCGGCCCAGAATGCTGGCGCGGGCCGGGCACCGTGGCGTGATCGGCGAGGGCTGTGGTCCCGCCCGAGCGCGTCAGCA
>JAJYGW010000151.1:0-2801 GCA_021790615.1 Actinomycetes bacterium
GGCTCGCCTGCAGGGAGCGCCCCGACGAGAGCGTCCTCGAGCGAGTCGAGCAACCGAGCGGGGCCGCCTTGGCCCTCCACGGGCTCGCGCGGTTCCCGCCCGCCCGGCGGCGGTGCATCGGAGGTCTCCCCGGGCGACTCGACACGCACGAGTCGGCTGTGGGGCGGGAGGAAGAGCGAGTCCGCGACACCCCGGGCCATGCAGAGCACCCGTGCCTCGGCCTCCCGAGCCAACTCCGCCACCGCCCCCACCACGCCCTCGGAGAAGGAGCGTTCGTCGAGGAACGGCTCGCCGGTGACCACGACCGACCCACGGTCGATCTGCGACGAGAGGCCGGTGAGCTCGGCCACCAGCTCTGCCCCCGGTCGCAACTGGGCACCGAGGGCGGCGAGGCCCCCCGCCAACCCTCCACCTGCGCCGGCACCCGCCACGTCGGTGACGTCCACGCCGAACTCCTCCCCGTAGGCCTGCGCGAGACGGGCGAGCCGTCCCGAGAGCAGGGCAACCTCCGCACGCGAGGCACCCTTTGCCGCGGCGAAGGCCCGTGCCGCGTCGAGGAAGCGCGTCGTGACGTCGCAGGCGACGAGTAGGGCGGCACCACGGAGCCGGCTGCGGTTCCCGATGGCCCGCACGGCCCCGAGGCCCCCGTCCGTGCCGGCCGAGCCGCCACAACCGACCACGATCCGGCGAGCCCCAGCGGCGACCGCAGCCAACACGAGCTCGCCGGTCCCCCTCGTGGTGGCCCCGAGCGGGTCGTTCCTGCTCGGTCCACCGGCGAGGTCCAAGCCGGAGACACGCGCGCCCTCGATGACCGCAGTGAGACGCGATCCGCTGCCGAGGAGCGCGAACGGGGCGTCGATCGGGGGTCCGAGCGGTCCCGAGACCACGGCCGTCCGGCGGCGTCCCCCGACGACGTCCAGGAGCCCGGGCCCACCGTCCCCCATCGGGACCCTCCGAGCCCGCCACCCGGCGCGTTCCGCCCCCCGGCCGAGCGCCTCGGCGACCTCGCCCGCGCTCGCGGGCGGGAAGGCGTCTGGAGCGGCGACGAGCAACGGCACGGCTCCATCAGACCAGCCCCGCCAACTCCTCCCGGTTGCGGCCCGGGCCGGCTGGGTATCCTCCCCGCGTGTCCGGCCTCCTCGTCTGCTCGAACAGAGGCCCGCTCGCCTGGAGCAACCTCCCAGACGGCGGCCGCGTCGCGAAGCGTGGGGCGGGAGGGCTGGTTTCGGGGCTCGAGCCACTCGTTGCCGAGGGCCGAGCCCGCTGGATCGCTGCGGCGATGAACGACGTGGAGCGCGAGCTTGCACGTGAGGGAGGGGGAGGGACCGCAGAGCTCGACGTGCGCCTCCTCGACATCCCTCCGGACGAGTACGCACGGGCCTACGATCTCGTTGCGAACGCCACCCTGTGGCCGCTCCACCACGGCCTGTTCGACCGGGCGCGCCAACCGCTCTTCGACGGCGCCTGGCGGCTGTCCTGGGCCGCGTTCCGCCGCTACAACGAGCGCTTCGCCGAGGCGGTGTCCGAGCAGGCGGCCCGTGGCGCCACCGTGCTGGTGCAGGACTACCACCTGAGCCTCCTGCCAGCGATGCTCAGCGAGCGCCGGGGCGACCTCGCCGTGGTCCACTTCAGCCACACCCCCTTTGCGAGCCCCGAGGAGCTTCGGACCTTGCCCGACGACGTACGCGTCGAGCTCCTGACCGGGCTGGCGGCGGCGCGGGCCTGCGGGTTCCACACCGCCCGCTGGGCGGACGCCTTCGCCGAGGGCTGCTCCGCGGTGGCGGGTCTCGCTGCGCGCACCTTCGTGGCACCACTCGGGCCGGACCCGGCCGCACTCGCTGCAGCGGCAGCAAGTCCCGAGACCGTCCGCGCCGGTGCCGAGCTCGATGCCTGGGTTGGCGATCGCCAGCTCGTCGTCCGTGTCGACCGAGTCGAGCCGTCCAAGAACGTCCTGCGCGGCCTGCGGTCCTTCGCGGCGCTCCTCGAGGCAGACCCGCGGGCCGCCGACCGGACCGCCATGCTCGCCCTGGCCTACCCCTCCCGCCAGACCCTCGCCGACTACCGGACCTACCAGCGAGAGGTGGAGGAGCTGACGATCGAGCTGCTCGGCAGGTGGGCGGCCACGACCCCGGCGCCGCTTCGCGTCGAGGTGGCCGACGACTACCCCCGCTCGGTCGCCGCACTCCAGCGCTACGACGTGCTCCTCGTGAACCCGATCCGAGACGGCCTCAACATGGTGGCCAAGGAGGGACCGCTGCTCAACCGCCGGAACGGGAGCGTGGTGCTCTCCCGAGAGGCGGGGGCCTTCACCGAGCTCGCCGCCGGGGCCTTCCCCCTCAACCCGTTCGACGTCACCGAGACCGCGTCGCAGCTCGCCGCTGCGCTGGCGTGCAGCCGACCCGAGCGGGAACGCCGGGCGGCGACCCTCGAGGAGGCGGCACGCGCCCACAGTCCGGACACCTGGCTCCAGGCACAGCTCGCCGCTGCGAGCTCCTGAGTGGGGCGCGGCCGTCGGGAGCCCAGCCGACGGCGCGCAACGATGTCCCGGGTGGCCAGGCCGCCGCCTGGGTGCCGGGCCCGCTCGTGAGAGCCTCGGCACGCGGTCGATCCGAGACCTCAGCCTTCTCCGCGCCCCTTCCTGCGCTCCTCGAGCCGGCCGGCGAGGAGGTGCAGCGAGCGGACGAGCTCCTCGGGGCCCTCGAGCACCACGTCAGCCGCGCCGAGGAGCGCCGGCGGCGCCTCGTCGCTCCCGACGGCGACGGCGAGCACGGGAACGCCCCTCGCACGCAGGCTCGCGAGCA
>JAJYGW010000151.1:2811-10391 GCA_021790615.1 Actinomycetes bacterium
GCCGAGGAGGTTCCCGCCAGCCCCGCGACGACCGTCCCCTTGTCGGGCGCACCGGCCGGACGGAGCTCCACGCTCCGTCGACCGGGATGCGCCACCAGGCCGCACTCGGCGGCATCCCCCACCACCGCCGCTGCCCAGCGAGCGGCGTCCGCGAGCCGCTCGGCGCGCCGCCAGTGCAAGGTCAGAGCGAGACCCTTCTCCTCCACCACCGCTCCCGCCGGCCGGGTCCGCTCCGCTAGCCCGGCGACCCGGTCGAGCGTGGGTCGCAAGGGGGCGAGCCCCGGCCACTCGACGAGCTCGCCCGCAGGCCCCACGGTCTCGGCACCGTAGAGCCCGAAGAGGCGAACCCCCGCCGCGGCGCCCAGGGCCTCGCTGAGGAACGCGACGGGACGCCCGGACACGACGGCCACGGTCCCGAGCCGTTCCGCGAGGCGAGCCAGGAGCGCGGGCACGCCGGGCAGCGGTTGTGCGGCCCCCGGGTCCTCGACGATCCGGGCCAGCGTGCCGTCGAAGTCGAGGCTGAGCAGCGCTCGCTCCGGCTCGGGTGGGAACCCGGGCGGCCAGCCCCCCTCCTCGCTCGCTATCGTCACGGTCGGCCGGCGTGGCGCAGCTGGAAGCGCAGGCGACTTGTAATCGTCAGGTCGCGGGTTCGAGTCCCGCCGCCGGCTCGCCCTGGGAGTCCACGGCCCGAGCGCACCCCGTTCACCGCCGGCGTGCGAGCTCGAAACAGGCAACCGCGGCGGCCGTTGCCAGGTTCAGGGACTCCGTACGACCGTGTTGGGGAATCCGGACCACCAGATCGCACCGGCGACGCACGAGGCTCGAGAGGCCCCGTCCCTCCGCGCCCACGACCAGCGCGACCCGAGATCCCGGAAGGTCGGCCTCGAACAGCGACGCCGGGGCATCCGGCGCGAGCCCCACGGTCCAGACGCCGGCCGACTCGAGACTCGCGAGCGCATTGGGCACGCCGGGAACGAGGGCGAACGAGAGGTATTCGATCGCCCCGGCCGCCGCCTTGGTGACGGCGGGTGTGATGTGGACCGCCCGTCTGCGCGGCAGGACGAGCCCGGTCACCCCTGCGATCTCGGCGGCGCGCGCGAGGGCGCCGAGGTTCCGAGGATCGGTGACGCCGTCCGCGACGACGAGGAACGGTCGCTCCGCGCTCGCCAGGTCGTCGAGGAGGAGGCCCTCCAACGCCGCCGCGTGGGCGAGCACGCCTTGCGGTGCGTCGGTGCGGGCCTCGGCCTCCAGCCGGGCCTGCGCGACCCGGCGCACCGGCACGCGAGCGGACACGGCCAGGGACTCGACGGCGGCCAGGCTCGGGCCCGGCGTCGCGGACTCCGAGATCCACACGTCGCGCACCCGGCGCCGCCCCGCCGCCAGCAGAGCCCGCACTGCCTGGCGTCCCTCGACCTGCTCCCCACCGAGCTCCGACCCTCGCAGGCGCTGCCCTAGTCGGCGGGGGTCCTGGTGCCATCCCCCCGGCGGGTTCACCCGCCCCCTCGGCCCAGCCGCGGCGGACCGGGAGTGCTTCGGACCGCCGGACGCAGCGCGGGCGCGCCCGGCGGGCTCACGGCGAGACTCCCCGCGGCCGTCCCGATCCCGGCCCTCCCCACGCCGGCTGGCTCCTCGTCCGGAGGGGCTCACGGGCCGACCCGCTCTCGCTGGTCGACGAGCACGACCGCCCACGCGCCCATGCCCTCCCGGCGTCCGAGCGCGCCGAGGCCTTCTGCGCGCTTGGGCGCAACCCGGACCGGCGCCGCGAGGATCCCGGCGAGCGTCGACTCCATTGCCGCCCGGAACGGCGCGAGCACCGGCCACTCGGCGACGAGCGCCACGTCTGCGTTCTCGACGCCGAGCCCGGCCTCGTGCAGCGCCTCGACCACCTCGCGAAGCAGCTCCGTGCTCGCAGCACCAGCGAAGCGCTCGTCCCCGGCCGGGAAGCGCGTGCCGAGGTCGCCCATGCCGGCTGCGCCGAGCAGGGAGTCGGCGAGCGCGTGCACAACGACATCGGCGTCGCTGTGCCCAGCCAGCCCGGGTACGCCGGGGATGACGACGCCTCCGAGGACGAGCGGGCGCGCCGGGTCCCCCGAGAAGGGGTGCAGATCCACGCCGAGCCCCACGCGCATCAGCGCGCCCCTGCGTCGAGCCACGCCTGCGCGAGCCGCAGATCCGCCGGCGTCGTCAGCTTCATGTTCCACTCCTCGCCCGACACCAGTGCCACCCTGCCCCCAGCGGCCTCGACGAGGCTCGCGTCGTCGGTCGCCTCCGGGGCGCCCTCGTGGGCCGAGCGCAGCGCCGCAATGCGGAACGCCTGGGGCGTCTGCACGGCGACGAGCGACTGCCGGTCGAGCGTGGCCCGTACCCAACCGTCTCGCACGGACTTGAGCGTGTCCCGGACGGGAAGCCCAGGCACTGCCCCGTCCGCACCGCTGCGCACTGCGGTCACGACACGGGAGAAGAGCGACTCCGAGGCGAGGGGACGAGCGGCGTCGTGGACGACGACGATCCCCACCGAGCTCGGCACCACGGCCAGCCCGGCCCGGACCGACTCCGAGCGGGTCGCCCCGCCCACCACCACTGCATCCACACCCGCTAGCCCGGCCTCGAGCCGGTCCACGGGGAGCACCACGACAACGTAGTCACTGCTGCGACGGGCGAGCCGGACCGACCGCTCGAGCACCGTCTCCGCCCCGAGCCGAGCGAACTGCTTCGGGCCGCCGAAACGCCGCCCGGAACCGGCCGCCACGACGATCGTTGCCACGTCGCCGTCCGACGGCACCACCCCCGCTACGGGAGCACCTCGTCGAGGCGCTGCTCCGCCTCCTCCTCGCTGACCCCGATCGCGAAGGTCAGCTCCGAGACGAGGATCTGGCGCGCGCGAGTCAGCATCTTCTTCTCCCCCGCAGAGAGCCCCTTGTCCTTGTCCCTGATGGAGAGGTTCCGGACGACCTCGGCGACCTGGTAGATGTCGCCGGACTTCAGCTTCTCCTGGTGGTTCTTGTAGCGGCGGGACCAGTTGGTCGGCATCCGCGCCTCCTTCTTGCGGAGCACGGCGAAGACCTCCTCGACCTCCTCGTCGTTGATCACCTCCCGCAGCCCCACCTCGTCGGTGTTGTCCGCGGGCACGAGCAAGGTCAGGTCCCCGTAGGCGAGCTTCAGGACCAAGTACTCCCGCGACGCGCCGAAGGCTTCCCGCTTCTCGCGCCGCTCGATCACCGCCGCCCCGTGGTGGGGGTACACGACCTTGTCACCGACGTCGAACGCCATCCTGCTCCCTCGTCCAAGCCCCGGCTGCGCACCCCGGGGAGGGTGGCACCCGGAGACCGATCGCTCCCAGGGTAGGGGGCGGGCTCAGGGAGGACAACTCGACCAGGCCGGAGCAAGGCAACGGCCCGGGCAGGCACCGCAACGGGGCCCGACTCCCCGTCGGCCGGCTGCGGTCGCGACGGGGGATCGGGCGGGGGACCCGTCGCGCGGGTCACCCATGACGGGCCGGCACGCTCCCACCCTCCCCGAGCGACCCCGGAGCTCGCCCGCGCCTGCCCCGCGCGACGTCACCGAGCGGGAGGCCGGCCGCGCTGGCGAGCTCCTCGTCGGAGGAGCGGAGTGCCTCCTCCACCGAGCCGAAGTGCTCGAGCACACGCTCGAGGACCGAGGGGCTCGCGAGCAACCGGGCGAGCACGCGGTAGCCCCGCGGCACGACCCTGGAGTCGACATCGAAGCCCTCGTCCCCGAGCCCGAGCTCGCGCGCGACCCGCCCGACGTCGCTCAGCTCCGACGTGGCCATGCCGGCGAGGCGGTCCAACGCCTCGTCCAGGTACGGCGCTCGAGCGGGTCGCAGGTAGTCCCGGAGCAGCATCCGCCGCTCGTCGTCCACCCCCCCCATCAGCTCCTCGAGCTGGAGCTGGAGCATCCGGCCGTCGTCGCCCAGCTCGACGAGATAGCTCTCCACCTCCTCGGCGATGCGCCGCACCATCTCGGCTCGCTGGAGGACGCCGGCGACCTCCCGGGTCGAGACGTCCTCGCCGATCTCGCGAGCGAGGAGCTGGCTCGCCGCCCCGTCGAGGCGATGCTTGTAGCGCTCGAGCGTCGCCAGCGCCTGGTTGGCGCGGTCGATGACGTCCGCGATCGGACGGAGCTGGTGGCGCTCGTTCCCGCGGTAGACGGCGATCGTGGAGAAGTCCTCCGAGACCGAGATGACCGGCACGTCGATCGAGCGGGCCACCCGCTCGGCCGTGCGGTGCCGGGTGCCGGTCTCACCCGTCGGGATCGACGGGTCGGGGACGAGATGGACGTTCGCCCGCGCGATGCGCGATCCGTCGGCTGCAAGGATCAACGCGCCGTCCATCTTCGCGAGCTCGGACAGCCGCTGCGGGCTGTACTCGGCGTCGACCAGGAAGCCTCCCGAGCAGATCGCCAGCACCGCCGGCCCATCCCCGACGACGATGAGGGCGCCGCGATCTGCGAGCAGGATGCGATCCAGACCGGCACGGAGCTGCTGGCCCGGCGCCACCGCCATGAGGGCTTCCGTCATGGCTGCACTCCAGCGCGGCGCCACGCCAGTCATGTTACGACAGGTCGCGCCGCCGGAGGCTGCCCCGGCGCGTCTCGGACGGCGGAGGGGTCAGCCGTTCCCGAGACTCGCGAGGGCGCGCAGGCCACCCGAGGTCACCCTGCCCGCCCCCTGCTCGCGCCAGAGGCCGAGCGCATCGATGGCCTCCGCGACACCACGGACGCGCAGCTCCTCGATCCCGGCCGGCGCCGGCGGCGCCGAGGCCGGGAGCACGGCCCGGCGGAAGCCGAGCCGGGCCACCTCCGCCAGACGACGATCGGTCTGCGCCACCTGGCGCACCTCGCCGCCGAGACCGACCTCCCCGAACGCGACGACGTCCTCGGGGAGCGCCACCCCGGCAGCGGCGGACGCCAGCGCGAGGGCGAGCGAGAGATCGGCCGCAGGCTCCTGGACGCGCACGCCGCCCACGGCGGAGACGAAGATGTCCGCTCGCGCCAGCTCGACGCCGACCCGCCTCGCGAGCACGGCGAGGATCAACGCGAGACGCCCAGCGTCGAGCCCCTGGGCAGAGCGCCTCGGCGGGCCACTCACCGGCTCCGAGACGAGCGCCTGGACCTCGACGAGGAGCGGCCGGCGTCCTTCCATCGCAGCGACGACCACCGAGCCCGGGATGCCCCGGCGGCGATCCGTGAGCAGCAGCGACGAGGGGTCGCCGACCGGGGCGAGGCCGTCGGGGTCCATCGAGAACAGCCCGAGCTCCCCGGTCGGGCCGAAGCGGTGCTTGAGCGCCCGGAGGAGTCGGAGCGCGTGGTGGCGCTCGCCCTCGAAGCTGAGCACGGTGTCCACGAGGTGCTCGAGGACGCGAGGTCCCGCGATTGCGCCGTCCTTGGTGACGTGCCCGACCAGGAGCACGACCGGCCCGTCGGCCTTCGCGAGGCGCACGAGCCGGCCACCGGCCTCTCGGACCTGCACGAGCGACCCCGGGCTCCCGTTGCGCTCCGGCTCGAACACGGTCTGGATCGAGTCGACGGCGACCACGGCCGGCCGGAGCGCGCGCACGACCTCCTCGATCGCCGGGAGGCGGTGCTCCGCGACGAGCCAGAGCTCGCTCGGCAGCGGGCCGAGACGCTCGGCCCGCTGGCGCACTTGTGCAGCCGACTCCTCGGCTGCGACCAGGAGGGCGCGCCTCCCGCTCGCCGCCACGCCGGCCAGGGCTTGGAGGACGAGGGTGGACTTCCCGATGCCGGGTTCCCCGCCGAGCAGCGTCACCGAGCTCGGGACGAAACCGCCGGCGAGCACCCGATCGAGCTCCCCGATCCCGGTCGGTGTGGCCGGCGCATCCGCCGCGAGCACCTCGGCGAGCGGGATCGGGACGCTTGCGTCGACGGTCGGTACCGCCACCCGCTCCGGGCGAGACTCGACGAGCGTGTTCCACTCGCCACAGGTGGCACACCGCCCCGTCCAACGCGGGCTCGAGGCGCCGCAGGCGCTGCAGACATGGGGAGGTTGGCGCATGCAGGGAGGGTAGCCACGGGCTCTGACAGCCTCCCGGTCGGCGCTCAGTCGGGAGGGCTCCCCGCGCCCGCGAGCTCGACGGGCGGTGGCTCGAGCCCCTCGATCGTCCGGAAGACGATCTCGCTGTCCTCGGCGTCGACGATGATGGTCTCGCCGACACGGAACTCCTTCCAGAGGATCCGCTCGGAGAGCGGGTCCTCGACGAGCTGCTGGATGGCGCGGCGGAGTGGTCGGGCGCCGAGCGCCTTGTCGTAGCCGCGCCTGGCGAGCAGACGCTTCGCCTCCGTGGTCAGCTCGAGACCGAGCCCCTGACCATCGAGCTGCGTGCGCACCCGAGCGATCATGAGGTCGACGATCTCGGTGATCTCGTCCTGGGAGAGCTCGTGGAAGACGATCACCTCGTCGATGCGGTTGAGGAACTCCGGCCGGAAGTGGCCCTTCAGCGCCTCGTGCACCTTCTGCTTCATCTTCTCGTGGGTGACGGCCTCGCTCGACTTCGCGAAGCCCACCGACTGCTTCCCGAGATCCGCTGTGCCGAGGTTCGACGTCATGATGAGCACGGTGTTCTTGAAGTCCACCGAGCGGCCCTGCGCGTCGGTCAGGCGACCGTCCTCCAGGATCTGCAGCAGCGCGTTGAACACGTCGACGTGTGCCTTCTCGACCTCGTCGAAGAGCACGACCGAGAACGGCTTCCGGCGCACGGACTCGGTGAGCTGACCACCCTCCTCGTAACCGACGTACCCGGGGGGTGAGCCGACCAGGCGGGAGACGGTGTGCTTCTCCTGGTACTCGCTCATGTCCAGCTGGATCAGCGCGTCCTCGTCACCGAAGAGGAACTCGGCGAGCGCCTTCGCGAGCTCGGTCTTGCCCACTCCGGTGGGACCGAGGAAGATGAACGAGCCGCTCGGCCGCTTCGGGTCCTTCAGGCCCGCACGCGTCCGCCGGATCGCCCGCGAGAGCGCCTTGATCGCGTCCTCCTGGCCGACGACCCGCTTGTGCAGCTCCTCCTCCATGCGGACGAGCTTCGCCGTCTCCTCCTCGGTGAGCTTGTAGACGGGGATCCCGGTCCAGTTCGCGAGCACCTCGGCGACGACGTCCTCGTCGACGACGTCGAACAGCTCGTTGCCCTGACCCTTCCACTCCTGCTCCAGGGCAGCCTTGCGCTCGAGGCGCTCCTTCTCCTTCGAGGCCAGCCGGTTCGCCTCGTCGGTGTCGTTCCGGTTGAGCGCGGCTTCGCGATCGCGACGCAGCTTCGCGAGCTCCGCCTCGAGGGCGCGGTGGTCGGGCGGACTCGACATCCGCTTGATGCGGAGCTTGCTCCCCGCCTCGTCGATGAGGTCGATCGCCTTGTCCGGGAGGAAGCGGTCGGAGATGTACCGGTCCGCGAGGTTCGTCGCGGCAACGAGGGCCTGGTCGGTGATCTTCACCTGGTGGTGGGCTTCGTAGCGGTCACGCAGCCCCTTCAGGATCTCGATGGTGTGCGCGAGCGACGGCTCCTCGACCTTGATCGGCTGGAAGCGGCGTTCGAGGGCTGCGTCCTTCTCCAGGT
>JAJYGW010000421.1 GCA_021790615.1 Actinomycetes bacterium
CGGCCTCCTGCACTAGTCGACGTCACGACGCAGCGGCCCGCGAGCTGCTGGCCGTCGGTTGCTCGCACGCTTCGGCCGCGACCGCGAGACGTAGGGCACGACGTCGATAACGTCGAAGGAGTGGCCTTCTATCGCAGCCAGGTGCTCCCTCGCCTGGTCGATCGGGTGTTGGGCACTCCTGACATCGGGAACTGGCGCGCCGAGGCGGCGGCGGGGCTCCACGGAAGGGTGGTCGAGATCGGATTCGGGTCGGGCCTGAACGTCGAGCACTACCCCGCAGAGGTCGAGGCTGTGCTCGCCGTCGAGCCGGCAGCCGTCGCCATGAAGTTGGCCAGGAAACGGATCGCGACGAGCCGCGTCGCCATCGAGCACGTCGGCGTGGACGGCCAGTCGGTGCCGATGGCGGGAGAGAGCTGCGACGCTGCGCTCTCGACCTTCACGCTGTGCACCGTTGCGCACCCGGCGGCAGCCCTGAGCGAGATCTTCCGGGTGCTCCGCCCTGGTGGCACCTTGCACTTCCTCGAGCACGGGATCTCACCGGATCCAAGGGTCGCTGCCTGGCAGCGACGGCTCGAGCCGTTGCAACGGCTCCTGGCTGGCGGCTGCCACCTCACCCGCGACCCCGCCACGATCGTGACCCGGGCGGGCTTCCAGCTCGGGCGCTGTGACCACGCATACGCGAAGGGGCCCAAGCCCTGGAGCTACCTCACGTTGGGAGTCGCCGAGAAGCCCCGCTGAGTCCCGAGAGCTCGAGAGCTCACCCGAGGAGAGCGGAGCCGACTGGTCTCGTCACCGTCTCAACTCGGTGACCCGCCTGACACGTCGATGGTCAAGACCGTTGGCCCGTCGGCCGCCAAGGCTTCGACCGCTCGGGTGCACAGCTCGTCGACGCTCCCGACCGCATGGCCGCGTCCCCCGAAAGCCCGGCTCAGCGCGGCGAAGTCCACCGCAGGGCGGTCAACCGCGATCGGCTCGATCCCACGCTTCTCCATCCCCTGCCGGATCTCGGCATAACCGTGGTTGTCGACGATCACGACCGGGAGCGCCAACCGCTGCTCCACCGCAGTGAGCAGCTCCTGCACCGAGAAGAGGAAGCCGCCGTCGCCGACGAGGACGACCGCGGGCGCCCCCCGGCAGGCGCGCATGGCACCGATGGCCGATGGCAGGCCGTAGCCGAGCGTGGCGTACCCAGCAGGGTAGAGGAACCGGCCTGGTCGGTCCATCGGCCAGAAGTGCACGGTGCCGAAGTACGAGACTTGGGCGCTGTCGCCGGCGACGATCGTCTCCTGGGGCAGTGCTTCACTGAGCGCTCGGTTGACCACCTCGTAGGCCGCGCCGTCCACCAGCGCCTCGTCCCGCAGGACCGCCCTCATCTTCTCCCCTGTGCTGCCCCACGTCATCGGCCAGTCTCGGCGCGGCCCCACGGAGCCGCTCGACCCCTCCTTCGCGACAACTCCGTCCTCCTGGCCCAGACGGGCAAGGAGACCGTCGGCGGCGGCTCCAGCGTCCATGCAGAGCGTCACCGTCGCGTCGAGGTTCTTGCGCAGTTGGTGAGGGTCGACGTCGACACGGACAACGCTCGCACGGGTGTGGATCGGGTTCTCCCAGAGATCCGAGTCTCCGAGCTCGCTGCCGATGACGAGCAGCACGTCCGCAGACTCGAAGAGCTGTCGCGTTCCGCTCAAGCGGATCGACGCGCCGAGCGACAGCGGGTGGTGCTCGGGCATCGTGCCCTTGCCGCTCACCGTCGTCACCACCAACGCTCCAAGGCGCTCAGCGAGCCCCTGCACACTCCGCAACGCCCCACGCGCCCCACCGCCCAGTACGAGAAGGGGTCTGCAGCTCGAGCTCAGCAATTCCGCTGCACGCTGCAGCGCCTCGGCGGGCTCCTGTTCACCGGCTGGTGGCGCCGAGGCATCGAAGATGCTGCGAAGTCGCTCGGTCTCCGCGCTCCGCAGCCCCCGCCGCGGTCCCGCATCCAATGTCCACGAGCCTTCGATGACGTCGATCGGAAGCTCGACGTGGACAGGGCGTCGCCTCGCACGGCGCCAGCCACGGAACACCTCGTCGATCACCTCCCCGATCTCTTCCGGGCTGGAAGGGCGCACGCTGGCGGTGACCAGGCTCTCCAGGTGCCCGTGCTCGTCCTTCATCTCGTGGAGGAGGCCGAGGTCGAGACCCTCGGCGCCGATAGGGGGTCCGGGCGAGCAGAGAAGCACCGGGATCGAGTCGGCGTAGGCCGTCGCCGCCCCGGTGCACGCGTTCGTGATGCCAGGACCGCTCGTCGTCAGACAGACACCGGGTCGCCCAGAGGAGCGTGCATACCCGTCGGCCGCATACGCAGCCGCCTGCTCGTGCCGGACCGCGACGTGCGCGATGGCCGACTTGGACAGGTGCCGATAGATCTCGAGATTGTGCACGCCCGGTATGCCGAACACGACGTCGACGCCATTGCGCTCGAGCGCCGCGACCAGTGCCGCTCCGCCGTTCGGGTCGGATGCAGGCACGTACGTCATCGACGGTGCTCGGCGCTGCCGAGCCACTGCGCGAGCACGCGACCGGCACTCCGTGAGACGCGCTCGACCGAAGCGGGCGAGTACCACGCCGAATGGGGCGTGATCACCGTGCGAGGGAAGGCGAGCACCGGGTCGCTCGGTGCCGGAGGCTCGGTCCGAAGAACGTCCAGTGCGACACCGGCGAGCTGCCCCCGCCGGAGCGCCTCGCCCAAGGCAGCCTCTGTGACGACCTCCCCGCGCGATACGTTCACCAGATAGCTCCCCGGGCGAAACCGGGCGAGCAGCCGGGCATCGATCAACCCTCTGGTCTCGGGGGCGAGCGGTACGTGGAGACTCACCACGTCGCTCTCGGAGACGAGCGTGTCGAGGGAGGAGGCAAAGCGGACAACGGTCCTCTCACGGCTCTCCTCCGTCCCGACGAAAGGGTCGAACACGGAGACGACCATGCCGAGCGCAGCCGCGCGCCACGCGACTGCTGACCCGATCCGACCGAAGCCGACGAGGCCGAGGGCTGCCCCGCGCACGGTGCGTCCCAGCCTCGCATCGTCCCACCCGCCTGCCCGCACCGTCGCGTCCAGCCAGGTCACGCCCCGCAGGAGGTCGAAGATCAGAGCGACAGTGTGCTCCGCCACCTCCTCGACGCAGTACGGCTCGACTCCGATCACCGCGACGCCTCGCGCTCGGGCCGCTCCGGTGTCCACATGGTCCCAGCCCATCGACGTCACGACCACGACACGGAGATCGGGCAGTCTGTCGAGCACCACGTCCGTCACCTCGGCACCGGGCCCGGCAAGGAGCGCGACGGTTCCCGGTCCTGCCGGCACGATCCGTTCCGAGCGGACGGTCGCACCCCAGACCCCGGGCAGCTCCCCAGCGACGACGTCGACGTCGACGATGTCGTCGATCACGACGATCGCCCGGGAACAGGCGAGGTCAGACGAGCACATGGGAAAGGAACTCGGCCGTTCGCGCCTCGCTCGGCTTCTCGAGCACTGCGCGCGCCGCGCCGATCTCCGTGATCCTGCCCTCGAACATGAAGGCGACCCGGTCTGCTGCCTCTCTCGCGAACCCCACCTCGTGGGTCACGACGATCATGGTGCGGCCCTCGTCCGCCAGCTCCAACATCACCCTCAACACCTCGCCTACCACTTCCGGGTCCAGCGCGGAGGTCGGCTCGTCGAAGAGCAGGACTCTCGGGTTCATCGCCAGCGCTCGCGCGATCGCCACCCGCTGCTGCTGTCCCCCCGAGAGCTGCGACGGATAGGCCGACACCTTGCTCGCCAGTCCCACCCTGTCGAGCAGCAGGCGGGAACGGGCTTCCACCTCGCCCCGTGGCTGCTTCAGGATCTCCACTGGGCCAAGCATGACGTTCTGCAGAGCGGTGAAATGAGGGAAAAGGTTGAAGTGCTGGAAGACCATCCCGCACAGGCCGCGCTGGCGACGGACCGCGCGCTCGGACAGCTCGTGCAGCTTGTTCCCTCTGAGCTCGTAGCCGATGATCTGGTCTGTGACCTTGATCCATCCGCCGTCGATGCCCTCCAAGTGGTTGATGCAGCGCAGCAGAGTGCTCTTTCCAGCACCGGACGGCCCGAGGATGCACAGCACCTCGGACTCTCTCACCTCGAGGTCGACGGAACGCAGGACGTGCACGCTTCCGAAGGACTTCAAGACCGAGTGGCATTCGACGACGGTGCGGTTTCCCTCCTTCGACGCCCGGTCAGACGGCACGTGTCCGCAACCTCGCCATCGCGCGGAGGGCCACGCGCTCCACGAGCGCCTGCTGCCTCCCCCTCTGGAACCCCCGGCCGAACTTACGCTCCACGTAGTACTGGACGACGCTCAACACCGACGAAGCGACGAGGTACCAGGCGCCAGCCACGAGCAGCAGCTCGATGACCTCGGAATTCGCGTAGTAGATGGACTCCGTCGTCCCGAACAGCTCGTTGAAGGAGATGAACGCAGCGAGGGACGTCAGCTTCAGCATCTGAAGCGTGTCGTTCCCGATCGCCGGAAGTATGACGCGGAACGCCTGCGGAAGGACGATCCTCCTCGTGGTCCACGCGTGCGAAGCACCGAGCGAGAGCGCCGCCTCGGTCTGGCCAGGGGGCACCGACAGCAGTCCGCCGCGGATGATCTCGCTCATGTACGCACCCTCGTTGATGCCGAACCCGAGTAGCGCGGCGAGGAAAGGGGTGATGATGTTGACGGTTGTCCCGTGGACGATGCCAGGAATGTCGACGCGAGGAAAGATGAGCGCAAGATTGAACCAGAGGAAGAGCTGCAGGATGATGGGCGTTCCACGGAAGGCCCAGACGTAGAGCCACGCCACGCCGCGCAGGACGGGATTGTGCGAGGAGCGCATGATCCCGAAGATCACCCCGAGCGCGAGGCCCAACATCATGGCGGCCGCCGTGATCTCCAGCGTTCGCAGGACGCCGACGAGGACCGCTCTGTTGAACAGGTAGTGACCCGTTACGCTCCAGTGGAGCTGGTGCGCGTTGGCTGCTCCGTACAAGAGCAGCGCCAGGAGCAGAAGCACGACGATCGCAGCAGCGAACCGCCACGGATGCTTCCGCCGGACGATCTCGTATGTGGACGCGCGCCCCCCCGCAGAGGTCGGCTCGAACGGGGGGACGCCGCCCGCGGTCAGCGAAGTGCTCCCCGACCTACCCGGCTGCGCGCCGGCTCCGTCGTGGCTCCTCAACGCCTCCGCCGCTCTCTCACGGTTGCGGCGTGCCCTTGTTGATCGTGGCCGACCTCACCGCCTGGCTCTGGACGTCGTACTTCTTCAGGATCTTCAGGTACGTGCCGTTCTTGATGAGCTGATCGAGCGCGAGCGCGACGACGTGGCCGAGCTGCTTCCCGAACGCGCTGTTGGGCAAGGTGACGCCGTAGAACGTGGGGTAGAAGGTCGGGCCGATCCGCTCGTACTGACCGGGATTGGTGATCTGCAGATAGTCGACGCTCTCCGGGCCGGCCACCGCAGCCTGCGCGCGGCCCTCCTTCATCTCGGTGTTCTGCTCGGGGATACCCGGGACGTTCACGAAGCTGAGGCCGGAACGACCCTTGCAGATCTTCTTGAACGCCGCCGTCAGGTTCGGTTGGTAGAGGGTGCCCGTCTCACCGGCGATCGTGTGACCGCAGAGCTGGGAGACCTTCTTGTACGTCTTCGCCTCGCTCTTGGGGATGTAGAGCTGCGTACCCGTGCGGAAATAGTCGACGAAGTAGTCCAACTTGTACCGTGTGGGAGAGTCGAAGGTGGCGGTGAATTCCATCTCCGCCCTTCCCGTTGTGATCGCCGGGAAGAGCTCGGAGAATGTCGTGACGATGTGGGTCACGAGCTTCACCCCCATGACCTTCGCCACCGCCTCCGACATCAGGAGGTCGACGCCGGTCGCTCCGCTGCCTGTGTGCGTCGCAAAGGCCATCGGCGGGAAGATGTCTGTGACGTACTGGACGAGCTTTCCGCTCGCGCGGATCTTGGCCGGGAGGAGCTTGTACAGCGGAGGTTCCTTCTTCGCCGCGGGACTGGCGCCCGCGTTCCCCGCCAAGACCGCGGTGCCGGCCGAGGCGGCCAACGCGATCGCGAGCAGGGCGGAGAGCCCGCCGGACGCGCCGGCTAGGCGGCTCCGCCGCTTCGGACGCGGCGAGCTTCTGCGAAGATTCTCCGCGATCCGCTTTCGTGCATGGCTCGTCTCCATCTGGCCTCCGTCGATGTGGCTTGGCTGTGCGTCGCACACCATATCGCCCATCCCTCCTCTTCTCTCTGTGAGCATCTCTCTCTGTCCTCGCTTGCGTTTCGTCCTCGTGCTGGGCGTCTGGTCGTTCTTCGATCGATCTGGCGCGCTGTGCCCGCGTCAGAACTCGGAATTGGCGGGAATCCACCACTCCCTTCCCCTCGGGGTCGTGACGTACTCGGGCCAGCGGTAGTCGACCGGCGCCGTGAAGTCGCCCGGCAAGAGAGCTGGCAGCGGGGTGCGCGCGCGGCGCTCCTGAAATTCGGACCGCGCCTCGGAGAGGACGTTCGGGCTCGCCAGGAGATCGATGAGCGTGCCGGCGATGACCTTGGCGGCGCAGAAGATCATCGGGTCGATCGTCGCTGGGATGCCCCCGAGGGCGTTCATCACCCAGTTCGGCACGCCACCCGGAAGCCCCGCGGTGCCCAGAGCGGGCCGGGCGACGTAGAGCCGTACGGTGGGCGCGTACCACGTCATCTCCGTGTAGTCGTCAGAGGTCCAGTTGGTCTGCCAGTCCGGCATCAGCGCCCTCAGCCGTCTCTCCGCCTCTTCGGGCTCGATGAGCGTCTCGGTCTCTGGCAGCCACGGACGCTCGACCGGGCTCGCGCCGAGGGCGGCACGCAGCTCGTTGCCGACGGCCGCCGCGTCGGGCCCCCAATTGGGGGGCCCGACGCGCGTGAGGTTCCGCCACCCCACCCTCGCGAGCGCGTGGTTGGCGAGGCCTGGCCGGTTGCGTGCGACCCACCTGGTGGCAAGCGTGCAGTGGGTGGCGCTGGCCGCAGCGGCGGCATTGGCGTCGAGCACGTCGAGCACCCTGTCCGCCGTGGCCACGTCGGGGGTGCGCCAGGAGTACTGGATCTGGGCGAGCGACGCAGGAAGGTTGTCGGCGGTGGCCTGGCCGGCCGTCAGGATCGCGTCGGAAAGCGACCACCCGCCGACAAAGGGGAGCATCGCGTCGCGCGTCGCGCTGGTCGCGGCCCACATGAGCCCCAGGGCAGCGTTGGCTCCCGGCGCTCGTGCGGCAGCATGCGACGCCGCGATCGGCGTCTGTTCGACGGCTCCCCACGTCTCGGGGTGGTCGCAGACGAAGCTGTAGATCCGCGAGTAGTACGCAGCGCAATGGGTGTCCCAGACCACCGTGTTGCACAGCGGGATCATGTAGAAGGGGTGGAAGCTCACGATGGCGTCGACACCGTCGTAGTAGCCGTGCAGCCCGTGGACCACCTTCGAGCCCTGCACCTTCTCCGCTGGCTCGCCGGTCAGCACGAGGGTCCCTCTCAACCCGGTCTCCTCCATCGACCGCTTCGCTGCGAGCGCCGCCGCGAGCGCCGAGATCCCGAGGGCCGAGTGAGGGTCGGTATGGCCAGGGGCGAAGCGGCTGAGCCCGGGACGCGGACCGGGGCGGGTGGTGGCCGACTGGCAGTTGCCGGGGACCGCGTCGTACTCGGCGTAGGTCAAGACCGTCGGCCCCGGGCCGTTGGACCAACGAGCGAAGAAGGCGGTCGGCATGCCAGCCGACCCCTCCTCCACGTCGAAGCCCTCAGCCCGCAGCCGCTCGACGTACCAGGCTGCCGACTGGTACTCGCGCCACGCCGGCTCGGCAAGGTCCCAGATGACCTGGTGCCAGTCCGACAGGACCTGGCGGTGCTCGTCCACCCAGCGATCCGCGAGCGTCTTGGCCGCGTGCGCCCGGCGGTCCCCGGTCAGGTCCGCCGCGCCGTCGCCAGCGTCCGGTGTCCCGGTCACCCTGGCAACGCTTGTCCCGAGCCCTGCGGTCCCGGAGCGACCGGTGCCGCCAGCTGTGCGCGGAGTCTCTTGGACCCCGTCGGGAGCTGCCGACCCTCCGGCGGCGGGCGCACCGGTCGGCGCGCGCCCAGCCCGGCCCTCGTTCCCCCCGAGCCCACCTCGATCTGCCATGCGGCCCCTCCGAACGCGTAACTGCGGCATCTTGCAGGTGCCTCACGGATTCTGTCAATCGACCACATCGGCTGTTTCGCGTTCCAGGCGCCGCTGCTTCGCGCGGATAAGGTGCGGTGTGTGATCAGATCAGCGGCACACTGGGCGAATCGCGGCTTCTTGTCCAGAGCTTCGCGCGGCGCTCCGGACGAACGGGCTTCTTCGGTGTGACCGTCGATCTCGACGACCTCGACATGCGCTTGGTGGGCGAGCTCCAGGTGGACGGCCGGGCGCCCATGGAGGCGGTCGCCGCCGCACTCGGCTTGTCTCGGGCCGCCGCGCGGTCCCGCTACGAGCGGCTCGTCGCGCGGGGTGCGCTGCACGTCGTCGGCGTGGTGGATCCTGCAGTCCAGGGGCTGCACGCGTTCGCCCACCTCTCCGTCTTCGTCTCGGGCTCTGCTCGCAACGTCGCGCATGCCGTCGCTGCGCTGCCCACCACGCCGCTGGTGTCGATCGTCGCCGGCAGGGCTTCGCTGATCGCCGAGGTCCGCGCTCCGGACATGCCTGCGCTGCACGACCTCATTCGCCGGGTGAAGGCGGTGGAAGGGGTCCACCATGTCGAAGCCGCGACCTACACCCGGCGCATCAAAGACCGTGCCAGCCCCTCGCCGCCCTCCGTCATGCCCCGGATCGACGATCTCGACCGGGCGATCCTGGACATCCTTCAGGCGGACGGACGTATCGCCTACGCCCGGCTCGGCCGAGCCGTCAGCTGCTCGCCGTCGGCCGTCCGTTCTCGGGTCCAGGCGCTCCTCGCCTCGAGCGTCGTCCGCGTCACCGCCATCACCACCCCGGGCCAGGCCGGCCTGACGCAGATGTGCGGCCTCGGCTTGCGCCTGAGCCGCACCGACGCGGCGGTCAGTGCGCTCGGCGCTCTCCCGGCGCTGAGCTATTTGTCGCTCACCGTCGGCCGGTGGGACGCAATCGCCACGCTCCTGGTCGCGTCGCCCGGTGCCGTCGTCACCGAGACGGACCGGATCCGAGCCCTGCCCGGCGTCGACGGGGTCGAGTCGTGGACCCATCTGGAGGTCGTGAAAGAGGACTACAGGCTCGAGCTGACCCCGGCCAGGTGCAGGTCACTCGGCGCTGGGCGGCTGAGAAGTTCATGACGCTGGCCACAGCCGATCGCGTGATGACCGCAGCGTGTGCCCGCACGTCTGCGTAGCCCGGTGGAGCGGTGTAGTACGTTGCGTCCCGCACTTCGGGAGGACGTGACGTGAGCAAGCCGCCCACCGGGCCGCCAGACGCTCGTCAGGTCCCGCGCTTCGCGGGACCTGACACGTTCGCGCGACTCCCGCGCCTCGACGAGGTCGAGCGGGCGGCGGTCGCGATCCTCGGCGTACCGTTCGACTCCGGCGTCTCGTACCGCCCAGGGGCGCGGTTCGGACCGTCCGCCATCCGAGCCGGGTCCAAGCTCCTTCGCCCTCACCACCCCTTCCTCGAGGTCCAGCCCTGGGACGTGCACCAGGTGGCGGACGCCGGGGACGCCGCCGCCAACCCTTTCTCCATCGCCGAGGCCATCGACGCCATCGACGCGTGCGCCCGGCGGGTGCTCGAGCGCGCGGATCACCTCGTCGCCATCGGCGGCGACCACACGATCGCGCTGCCGCTCCTGCGCGCGACCGCGGCCCGCCACGGCCCGCTCGCCCTCGTGCACTTCGACGCCCACCTCGACACCTGGGACACGTACTTCGACTCGCCGTACACGCACGGGACGCCGTTCCGACGGGCGGTGGAAGAGGGCC
>JAJYGW010000057.1 GCA_021790615.1 Actinomycetes bacterium
GACGGCGGAGATGATCTCCTCCTGCGAGAGCTCCCCCGGCAGGAGCGAAACGGCCCTGGCGCCGACGCCGGGCGTCGTCCGGTAGCCACCGCGCACGGCTGAGCCGGTCGAGACGGTCCCTGCGACACGGGCAGCGTGGGTGTCGTACAGGTATCCCATGAGCTTCCCGCCCTGGATGAGCTCGTTACGCCGCGTGGCCAACCCTTCCGCGTCCATCGGGGCGGCACCGAGGGCGGCGGGGTCCGTCGGGTCGTCGACGAGTGTCAACGTCCCCGGCCCGAGCTCCTCGCCGACGCGATCGGCGAACAGGCTCCGGCCCTTCGAGACCTCCTCGCCCGACAAGGTCCTCGCGAGGATCCCGAGCAGGGTGGCGGTCACGCGTCGGTCGAGCACGGCGGTGAGGCGGGACGAGCGGGGTTTCTTGGCGCCGAGCATGCGCGTCGCCCGCTCTACCGCATCTGCCGAGCATGCGACCACGTCGAGGTCCCCGGCTGCCCGCCCGACCGAGTATCCGAACCCTGTCTGCGTGTCGTCACCCTCGCCGGCGATCGCGTTCACGAAGAGATGGCAGATGGTGCGCCTCGCCGCTGAGGAGATCCCCGTCGACGTCGCCACGCCCCACTCGGTCATGGCATCTGAGTAGTCGGAGCTGACCACCTGGCGGATCCGGGGGTCGCCGGCACGCACCATCCGCTCGACTTCGAGGGCGAGATCGACCTTGGCCTGTGTCGGGTACTCCGCCTGCTCTCCGCGCCAGAGCTCCAACGTCACCGGAGCCACGCCGTCGGGCCGTGCCAAGCCGGCATGCTCGTCGGCGGAGGCGTAAGCGACGTTGTCGCGCGCTTCTGTCAACGCCTCCTCCGCCGCCGTCTCGTCGAGCGCGCCCACCCATGCGAAACCCTGCCTTCCCTCCCTGACCACCCTCACCCCGACACCGGCGGACTCCGCCGACGAGAGTTGCTCGATCTCGCCGTCGTAGACGCGGATCGACGTGTCGCGGCCGTGTGCCACGTACGCCTCGACCTCCTCGCCGGACGCGACGTCCGCCCGCGCCGCGACTGCTTCCGCCAACTCCAGCAGCTCAGGCACCGGCCGTGCCGCCGATCGTCACGCCGGTGATGCGCAACGTCGGCTGCCCGCACCCGACAGGGACCGACTGGCCGTCCTTGCCGCACGTGCCAGGGGACATGTCGAAGTCGCTCCCGATCGTGTCGATCTTCGCGAGGACGTCAGGACCGTTCCCGATCATGTTCGCGTCCCGCAGCGGCTCGGTGATGCGTCCGTTCTCGATCAGGTAGGCCTCGGTCATCCCGAAGACGAAGTCGCCGGTCGCCGTGTTGACCTGACCGCCACCGAGGTGCGCCACGTAGATGCCGTGGGGCGTCTGGGCGACGATCTCCTCCGGGTCGTCCTCGCCGGGCAACAGGTAGGTGTTCGTCATCCGCACCATCGGCAGGTGGCGATAGCTCTCCCGCCGGCCGTTGCCGCTCGAGGCGCGCTGCCGGCGGCGCGCTGACACTTCATCCCACATGTAGTCGACGAGCACCCCGTCCTGGATCAGCACGTTGTGCTGCGCGGGGCGTCCCTCGTCATCGATCGCGAAGCTGCCCCAGTTCGGACCGACGGTGCCGTCGTCGACGAGCGTTACGAGCGGACTCGCCACCAGCTCGCCCACACGGTTCGTGTAGACCGACGAGTCCTTCACGATGTGGTCGGCTTCCAGCCCATGCCCGCATGCCTCGTGAAAGAGGATCCCGCCGCTCCCGCGCTGGAGGACCACCGGCACGACGCCCGCCGGCGCAGGTCGCGCCGAGAGCTTGGTGAGGGCTCGGTGCGCCGCCTCGGTGGCGACCTCCTCGACCGACGCCGTCTCGAACAGCTCGAAACCCACCGTCAGTGCCCGCGTCTCGTATCCCGTCTGCATGCCGGTGTCGCCCGAGGCAACGCACAGGACGGAGAACCTCGTGCGCACGCGGTCGTCACCGCTGAGGAGTCCCTCGCTGTTGGCGACCTGGATCCTGCGGCGGGTGTCTCCGTAGCCGACACTCACCTGCACGATCGAGTCGCTGCTCGAGCGAGCGGCGGCGTCCGCCCGCGACAGCAGCTCGACCTTCGCCGCCTTCGTCACGTCGCTCGGCAGGATGCGGACCTCGTTCGGAGCGGCCACGCGGCCTTCCTCGAGCGCGACGCGGCGAGCTCCACCGCCCCCCTCCCGGGCCACGGCGCCCGCCGCCTCCGCAGCAGCCCTGAGGCCGCGCTCGGTGAGATCCGCCGTATGAGCGAAGCCGGTCGTCTCACCGACGACGACCCGGATCCCGGCGCCGCGCTCATGACCGGTCGACAGCTCCTCGACCCGCCGGTCGTCGAGCGAGATGGCGCTCATGGTCCGGTCCTCGACGAAGACCTCGGCGAAGTCGCCGCCGCGCTCGAGGGCGCGCCGGAGGACCCGTTCGAGCACGTCCGGCTCGACGAGCGCTGTGCCGGCCACGGTCATGTCACGTCCTCCTCGCTGAGGGGCCGTATCGTAGCGACGGTGCCCGAGGACTCCTCTGCGCTCCAGTCACAGCAGTCGCCGCAGTCACCGCAGTCACCGCAGTCGCCGCTCGAGCCGGGTGTCACGGGTGAAGCCGTGATGACGGTCGGCGAGATCGACCTCGCGACGGCTCTCGGATCGGGTGACGTGGCGGTCCTCGGAACGCCCCGACTCGTCGCACTCGCCGAAGAGGCGACGGTTGCAGCGGTCGCCCCCCGCCTGCCGGCCGGGCGCACGAGCGTCGGCGTCCACGTCGAGATCGACCATCTCACCCCGTCTGCGGCAGGCGACGAAGTTCGGGCGACCGCGACCGTCGAATCGGTGGGGGAGCGAGACGTCGAGCTCACGATCGAGGTCGCCGACGCCCGCTCGGGTGAGCTGCTCGCGAGAGCCCGCGTCCGGCGGGCGATCGTCGACCGGGAGAGGTTCCTCGGCAGGCTCGAGACCAGGCTCGAGACCAGGCTCGAGTCGAGCCATCAGGCGAGGTTGGAGGAGCGGGGGTAGGCGATGGCCGGATCTGTCAGCACGTTGACGAGATAGGGGACACCGGAGTCGAACCCCCGCTTCAGCGCCGGCCCCAGCTCCGCCGGGTCCCGGACGGTCTCGCCCGCACCGCCGAGCGCCCTCACGATGTCGTCGTACCGGGTCTCCTGGCGCAGGTCTGCCGCGACGTCGTAGCCGTAGAAGAACTGCATGGGGTGTTTCTCGAGGCCCCAGATCCCGTTGTTGCCCACGACCATGACGACAGGCAGCTCGTGACGTACGAGGGTGTCCACGTCCATCCCCGAGAAACCGAACGCCCCGTCCCCGAGACACGCCACGACCTGTCTCGTCGGATGCGCCAGCCGAGCTGCCGCGGCGTAGCCGAGGCCGGTCCCGAGACATCCGTACGGCCCAGGCTCCAAGAAACACCCAGCCTGATACGACTCCACCAACCTCCCCGCGTACGACACGAAGTCGCCGCCGTCGCCGATGACGATCGCATCCCGGTCGAGCACCTTGCGGAGCTCTCCGTACACACGCGCCGGGTGGATCGGCGTGGTGTCCGCCTCGAGCTCGGCACGTTCCTGCTCCCTCTTTGCTGCCTCCTCGTCGCGGAGGCGTGAGATCCAGGTCTCGTGCTCGGTTGCATCGTGTGACAGCTCGACGGTCCCGAGTCGCTCGAGGATGACCCGCAGGTCGCCCGCGATGGTGGACTCGGTCTCGGCGTGCGTGGCCCGGCGCTCCTCCGCATCGACGATGTGGATCACGGCCGCGTTCTCGAAGCGCCCGAACGACAACCGGAAGTCGAGTGGCGTCCCGACCACGACGACGACATCGGCCTGCTTCATGAACGCCCGGCTGCGCGAGACGCTCAGCTCGTGGTCGGCCGGGATCGTGCCGCGGCCGAGCCCGTTCACGAAGACGGGGACCCGCCTCGACTCTGCGAACGCGACGAGCTCGGACTCCGCCCTTGCCCAGTAGACGTCACTTCCGGCGACGCAGACCGGGCGCTGTGCACGGGCGATCAGATCCGCCGCCTCCCGGATGGAGCTCTCGTCCGGATCCGCGCCTGAACGATCGGAGAGAGCCGCAGCGTCGAGCTGCAACTCTGAGTGGCCGCCGAGGACGTCGAGGGGGAAGTCGATGAAGGCCGGCCCGCGATGCGGCGCCGTCGCTTCGGCCAGCGCATGCAGGACGAGAGCTGGGATGGCGCCGGTGTCGTTCGCCGTTGCCGCATATTTCGTCACTGAACTGACGATGGGAATGTGGTCGAGCTCCTGCAGCGAGCCGGACCCCCAGCGGTGATGGGGCGCGCGACCGCCGAGCACGAGCATGGGCGTCCCATTGAGATAGGCGCCCGTCATCGCGCTCACGCCGTTCGTGACACCGGGGCCGGCCGTCAACGCCGCGATGCCGGGCAGCCGCGTGAGTTTGGCCATGCCTTCGGCCGCGAACACCGCCGTCTGCTCGTGACGGACGTCCACGATCCGCCAGTCGAGCTCGTGCGCCGCGTCGAGCAGGGGGAAGATGTGGCCACCTGAGAGCGTGAAGAGCGTGTCCACTTCCGGCTCGGCCGCCGCGATCGCTCTGAGGGCCAGTAAACCGCCGTGCAGATGGGGGTTGTCGCTCACGTCGCGAGCCTAAAAGGCGGGCAGGGGATCCACCAGTTCTGTGGGGCCGCTCAGTACGATCCGACGTGAGCGAAGGCGCCTCAGGAGGCGACGGGGATGGACGAGAGCGAAGCCGTAGAGCAAGAGGGAATCGGAGTAGCGACGCCGATCTTCAGCGTGTACCGGCGGGGATACGACCCCGAGCAGGTCGACCGCTATGTGACCGACCAGCAGCGCCGCCTCGACGAGGCATTGCACCGCGCCTCGGAGTCCGAGCGCAAGCTCGCTGCGGCCGTCGGCCAGTTGCGAGAGCTGCATCGTCGGGTCGCCGTTTACGAGAGTGAGCAACGCACCGCGCAGCCGCCCGCCCTCGACTCACTCGGTGAGCGGGTGCAGCGGATCCTGCAGGAGGCGTGGGAGGGCGCGTACAACCTCCGTCAGGAAGCTGAGCGCGAGGTGACCGAGCTGCGCGAGCAGACGCAGCGGGAGATCGAAGCACAGCGCGAGGCGGCGCAGGGCGATGTCGAGGAGTTGCGGGCGGTCGCGAGCGCCGAAGCTGCCGAGCTCGTCGACGAGGCGACCCGGCGGGCCCTGGCGCTCCGGGACGAGATGGACAGGCGGCGCCAGGCGTACCTCGAGCGGGTCGAGCGTGATCGACAGAGGGCGGTGGCGCAGATCACGTTTCTCTACGATCAGAAGCAGCTGGCGATCTCCGAGCTCGCACGGTTGCAGGCGACGGTGGAGGCCACGATCGAGGAGATGGTGCGCAGCCCGCTCGGCAAGCCGGCCGCCTCGATCGCCGACGCGGCGGAGGCTCGGGGGCCGCGGGCCGATCCCGGCGACGAGGGTGAGCCGCTCAGGGCCGCAGGCGACGGCGCCGCGATCATGGGTGGTGCCGACACGGGGCAGTACCACTCGCTCGATGACGCCGGTGAGCTCGATGCGAACGCCGCCGACGAGGTGGCGCTCGAGTCTTCCGCTCTGGCCGACGACGAGCTCCTCGTCCCGGGCATCGCGGTCCGCCGCGATGCCGGCCCGTCTTTGTTCTCACAGATCATCGACGACACCGGGGCGCCGAGCGACCTGATGGACGGCGACCCCGAAGGCGCAGGTGCCGACGCGACCCTCGAGACCCTCGATGACACCTACGCCATGGATACACGGCCCGAGGACGTTCCGACCGGGCCGATGGACCGCTTGGAGTACGGCTACGGGTACTCCTCCTATGGCACCTACACGTCGTCCCCCGCCGCCGGAGAGGTGGAGTCCGAGTCCGAGCCCGGGGAGGCGGAAGTCGAGCCCGAGGTCATCGAGCGAGCCGATTCCGGACGGCCCTACGGCGGCGTCTACGACGCGGAGGCCGACGGCTGGGCTTGATCCAGCCGCTGCGCCGCGCCCCCGTCCCCTCCTCCCGTCGCGCCGGGGCCCGTCAGCTGTGTGAGATCCCGACGCCGCCGCGAGTGTCGGCACCGTAGCGACCCTTCGCTGCCTCGATGTCGAGCGGCTTGATCTCGGCGCGTCCAGCCAGAGCGGCCTCGTCGAGCTGGTCCGCCGGCACCACCCAGGCGACTTCGAACTCGATGCCGTCGGGATCCTTCGCATAGAGCGACTTCGTCGTGGAGTGATCTGACGCGCCGACGAGAGCCCCGACGTCCTGCAGCCGGTGCACCAGGCTCTCGAGCTCATCGAGCGTGTCGACCTCCCACGCCAGGTGGTAGAGGCCCACCTGGTTGCGCCCCGCCGTGGTCGGGCCGGCGGCTTCGCCGATCTCGAACAATCCGATGTCGTGGTCGTTCGTGGATCCCGGTGCTTGGAGGAAAGCAGCCCCCCGGATGGCGTCGCCCATCCCGAGCCGACGGAACCCGAGCACCTCGGAGTAGAAGGTGGCGCTCCGCTCGACGTTGCGCACGTACAGGACCGCGTGGTTCAGGCGGGTGATCGGCATGGCCGGTTCAACATTGTCGTGGGACTGACCATTCCGCCTTTCGGCCCTCGCCGTCGAGTCAGGCGGCCGTGATCACGTCGTCTCGCCACCCTCGGCCTTTGGCGCCTCCGCCCCGAAACGAACCGTCACCACCATCTCGTCGGTCGCCCTCACCACGCGGAGCTCGAGATCGCCCTCGCCGTCGAGCGCGGCGTAGAGGTCGTCGATCGTGACCAGGGCACGGTCGCCGGCGGCGGTGAGCACGTCGCCTCGCCGCAGCCCGGCACGGTCGGCAGCTCCGTCTTCCTCGACGCCGCGGATGAGGAGGCCTTCGACGTCCGGCAGGCCCGCTGCGGCCCGCAGGTGCCTGGCAACGTGCGCCGGAGCGATTGCAGCGCCGAGCCGGCGCCGGACCGGTGCGTCGCCGGCGGCGAGCCTCGAGATGCGCTGCCGCAACTCGTCGTTCGCCACGACCGCCAGGTAGAAACCTTCCTGCAGACGGTGCGTGTTCACACCGACGATCCGGCCGGAGGCGTCGGTGGCCGGGCCTCCCGAGGAACCGCGCCCGAGCGGGGCCGTGTGCTCGAGCCCGCCTTGGATTCGCCGGCCGCGAGGGCCGCGGAACGAACGACCGACCGACGAGATAGTGCCGGCCGTCACACGCACGCCACGGCCTCGCGGGTTGGCGAGAGCGATGACGACGTCGCCGACCTCCGGCGCGGCTTCCGACCATTCACTCGGGTCGATCGCCTTGGTGGCCCCGGTCTCGGCATTGAGCACGGCGAGGTCGCCGTCCACATCGGCGCCGGCGATCGAAGCGACCACCTCGCGCCCGTCGGGGAATTGGACGACCGCTTGGTCACCGCGCAGGTTGTGGGCGTTCGTGAGGACGAGGTCCTTGCCGACGACGAGGCCCGAGCCCTGCCTGTTGATCGCGACCACCGACGGTCCGACTCGCTCTGCCGCTTTCCGGATGGCGGCTGTCAGTTCTTCCAGTGCACTCATCCCGTCCACCTCCTTGCAGGTAACTAGTAACTTGCAAGTGACTATATACAGGTCTTGTGGCCGCCGCAACGTGACCGGTTGAGATTGCCTGCGCCAGTGGGGCAGAAATCTCAACCGGTCACCGGGTGACGGCCCACCACCCCGCGACCGAGGAGGTGTAGACCACAGACGATGCACGACGCCGACCGCCGGACCGCAGTGCGCCGACCGGCAAGCCCGGCTCCGCTCGCTGACGCCCTCGAGCGGATCGGCGACCGGTGGACGCTCCTCGTGATCGCGGCGCTGTTGGCAGGACCGCTGCGTTTCGGAGAGCTGCAGGAGCAGGTGCCGGGCGTCGCCACGAGCGTGCTCTCCGCCCGCCTGCGCGAGCTCGAGCGGCAGGGACTCGTCATCGCCGAGCCGTACTCGACGAGGCCGGTCCGCCTCGAGTACCGGGTGACAGCGAGGGCGGCGGAGCTCGAAGGAGCGCTCCGGCTGCTCAGCGCCTGGGCAGCGTCCGCCGGCGGAGAGCCCGAGCACGGGCACGAACCGCCGGCCCACGCCGTCTGCGGCACACCGCTCGAGGTCCGTCACTGGTGCCCGACGTGCCGGCAGGTCGTGGACGAGGACGAGGAGGTCTGGTTGTGACGGCGTACGCCGAAGCGCTCCAGCGCCTGATCGACACACCGCTCGTGCCCCTGCCCGCCCATCCCGCCGGGGTGCCCTGGCCGGACCCGGACTGGCTGGAGGCCGACCCGCCTGACGGCATCGACCTCGAGCCGTTCCTGGAGGAGGCGTTCGACGACGACGGCCCGCTCGCTCGCACTTTCGCGGTCGTGGTCGTCCATCGAGGCTCTGTCATCGCCGAGCAGTACGGAGGCGAGCTCGAGCACTTCGATCGGCTGCCGGACGCGGTCGGCCCGGACACGCCGCTTCTCAGCTGGTCGATGGCGAAGTCGATGCTGCACTCGGCGCTCGGGATACTCATCGCCCAGGGCAAGCTCCACCTCGACGGACCCGCGCCTGTCCCGGCATGGTCCAATCCCGCTGATCCGCGCCACGACCTCTCGCTCCAGGACATGCTGGAGATGCGCGACGGGCTCGACTTCAGCGAGGACTACGTCGACGCCGACGTCTCAGACGTCATCGAGATGCTGTTTGGTTCAGGCCAGTACGACGTCGCGGCCTACGCCGCGGCGCGGGAGTCGAGGTGGCCGGCGGGCGAGCGTTTCTCCTATTCGAGCGGGACGAGCAACATCCTCGCCGCCGTCCTCGGCCGCACCGTCGGCTCGGGCCACGCATGCGAGTCCTGGCTGCGCGAGCACCTCTTCGATCCGATCGGTGCACGGTCGGTGACGTTCGGTGTCGACGAGGCCGGGACCTGGGTGGCGTCCTCGTACGTGCACGCGACCGCGCGGGACTACGCCCGTTTCGGGGAGCTGCAGCTGCGCGACGGCGTGTGGAACGGCCGCCGCGTCCTCCCAGAAGGTTGGGTCGATCACGGCCGCACGCCTCGATCCGTCGACGAGGAAGACGGGCATTTCTATGGCGCCCACTGGTGGATCGTCGGCGACGAGTGGGGAAGCTTCCTCGCCTCTGGCTACGAGGGGCAGACGATCACCATCTCGCCGGCGCTCGACCTCGTGCTCGTCAGGCTCGGCAAGACTCCGGAGGAGCGCAGCGAGGACCTGTTCGACTGGCGCGACCGGATCATCCGGCACGTCGCCGAACGGCTCGGGGTCTGAGCCGCTCACACCTCGACGAGGATCTCGCCGTTCAGCACCGAGAACCAGGCGTCCTCGTGATGCGCCCAGCGGTGCCATCCCTCGGCTATCCCCGCGAGCTCGTCCCGTGTCGCGATGCCGAGCTCGATCGCTCGGTCGGCCAGCTGTGTCGCGCTGATGCGTTCGGCCCACAGATCCGCCCACCAGGTCCGCTCCTCCAGCCCCGAGAAACACCACACGGATCCCGACCCCACGACCTCACCCAGTCCCGCCTGCCGCGCCCATGACTTGAGGCGTCGTCCCGCGTCCGGCTCGCCCCCGTTTGCCCTGGCGACCGCCCGGTAGACCTCGAGCCAGCGATCGAGGGCCGGCTCCTCCGGGTACCAGGTGAAGGCTCCGTAGTCGCCGTCCCGTGCCGCCACGATCCCACCCGCCTTGCAGACGCGGGCCATCTCCCCGAGTGCCGCGCTCGGGCGCTCGAGGTGCTGGAGCAGTTGGTGCGCATGGACGACGTCGAAGGACCCCTCGTCGTAGGCGAGCTCGTACGCGTTGCCGGCGTGGAAAGCGAGGTTCGTCACGCCTGCTGCCTCGGCCACTGCCCTCG
>JAJYGW010000133.1 GCA_021790615.1 Actinomycetes bacterium
CGCTCCTCGGCGACTGCGCCGCGGCGCCCTTGCCGAGCCGGTCGCGCCCGCGCACCTGACGCCACAAGGGCCAGTTCGACAGGCGTGCGGGCATCGTGCTCTGTTCTACCCGCTCGAGCTCGATCATGACTGGGATCCCGATCCTGTCCGGAGGAGTTCCGCACTGCGGAGCGTCCCCCTACCATGACAGGCAATGGCCTCGAGACCGCCGTCGATCGACGCGCTCGCCCGGTCGATCGCGGACGTCGGGCTGCCCCACGCGCTGCTCGTGGAGGCCGCACGCTCGGCCGTGGCGGCCGGAGAACCGGCCGAGGCGAGGGCGATGGCGGAGGAGATGGCGCTCGCACTGCTCCGTCCCGTCGTGAACGCGACCGGCGTCCTCTTGCACACGAACCTCGGCCGGGCACCGCTCGGGGCTCATTCGCCCGCGCGACCGGCCAACGTCGAGCTCGACCTCGCCACGGGGTCGCGAGGTTCGCGCCAGTCGCACGTGGCGCCCTTGCTCGCCCGGCTGACCGGAGCCGAGGACGCGATCGTGGTGAACAACGGTGCGGCCGCCGTGCTGCTCGTGCTGGCGGCACTGGCGGCCTCCCGGCCGGTGGTGGTGAGCCGGGGCGAGTTGGTCGAGATCGGTGGCGGGTTCCGTGTCCCCGAGGTGATGAACAGCTCCGGTGCGCGCCTCGTCGAGGTCGGGACCACGAACCGCACCCGGCTGGCCGACTACCGCCGAGCGCTCGACGAGTCGCCCGACGTCGCCCTCGTCCTCAAAGTCCACCAGTCGAACTACCGCATCGTCGGGTTCACCGAGTCCGTCTCGGTGCGTGAGCTGTCACAGCTGCCTGTCCCGCTCGTGGTCGACCTGGGCTCTGGCCTGCTCGACTCGACGACCCCCTGGCTGGAGGGGCGTCCTCCCGCCTGGCTCGCAGAAGAGCCGGCAGTGCGCCAGAGCCTGCGAGCCGGGGCGGCGCTCGTCACGTTCTCGGGGGACAAGCTCTTCGGCGGCCCGCAGGCCGGCGTCATCGCCGGCCGGCGGGAGCTGGTCGCCCGCTGTGCTCGCCATGCGCTCGCGAGAGCCGTGCGCCCCGGGGGGCTCGTGCTGTCGGCGCTCCAGGACGTTGCACTTGCGTACCTGCGCCGGGATGCGTCCTCGATCCCGTTCTGGCGAATGGCGACCTCCCCGGTCGACGAGATACGTGAGCGGGCGGCCGTCGTGGCGGAGAAGGTCGGCTCGCCGGCATCCGTGACGGCCTGCTCGTCGGTCCCGGGCGCCGGGTCCGCGCCCGGCCAGGCGATCCCCTCCTTCGGAGTCGCCGTCGCGGGCGACCTCCTGGCTCCCCTGCGGCGCTGCGACACCCCGGTCATCGCGCGGGTGCAGGACGGGCGGACGATCTGTGACCTCCGCAGCGTCGACCCGTCTGACGACGGCGTGTTGGCGGACGGCCTTGCACGGGCAGTGGCCGTCGGGCCCCGCGACGACAGGCTTTCCGGACCTGCATCCGGGGCGACGGGACGTTCTCGCCGAAGTTCCGGAGACACACCCCCTCGCGCGACGGGGACGAGGTGACATGGCGGCTCACGTCGTCGCCACCGCCGGCCATGTCGACCACGGCAAGTCCACCCTCGTCCAGGCGTTGACGGGGATGGACCCCGACCGTTTCGCCGAGGAGAAGGCGCGAGGTCTCACGATCGACCTCGGCTTTGCCTGGACGGAGCTGCCGTCGGGCCGGGAGATCGCGTTCGTCGACGTGCCGGGGCACGTCCGCCTGATCAAGAACATGCTCGCCGGGGCAGGCACCGTCGACCGCTGCCTGTTCGTCGTGGCCGCGGGCGAGGGGTGGAAGCCGCAGTCGGAGGAACACCTGCGCATCCTCGAACTGCTCGCGTATCGCGACGGGATCATCGCTTTGACGAAGGTTGCCGGGCTCGATCCTCACCTCGTCGACGTCGCACGGTCCGAAGTGGCCGATCGGGTGGCCGGAACGTTTCTCGAGGGCCGACCCGTCGTCGCGGTCGATGCTCCCGCCGGTCTCGGTCTCGGGGAGTTGCGGGTGGCGCTCGACGATCTCTGCGCCTCATCAGCGCGGGGGCTCGGTGATGACTCCGTCACCGGCGAGGGCAAGGCCGAGGGGGTTCGCCTGTGGGTCGACAGGTCCTTCTCGGTCCGGGGGAGCGGCACCGTCGTGACCGGCATGCTGTCGGGGGGTTCGCTCCGTGTGGGCGATCGTCTCGAGGTCGTGCCGGGACGCTCACCGGACTTCCGGCCCCTCGAGGCACGTGTGCGGGGTCTGCAGGCGCAGATGCGACCGGTGGAGCAGGCGCGTCCCGGACGGGTCGCCGTCAACCTCGCCGGTCTCTCCGCTCGAGACGTCGAGCGCGGTCGGGCGCTCGTGGCGCCTTTGACCTTCGAGCCGGCTCGAGTCGTCGACGTGTCTCTGTCCGTTCTGCCCGGCCTCGGCCACGAGGTGAGCCGGCGGGGGGCATACCGCGCACACTTCGGGTCCGGGCAGCACGAGGTCCGCCTGCGCCTCCTCGACGTGGGCGTGCTCCTCCCGGGGGAGCAGGCGTGCGCCCGCCTCCACCTGCCCGTGCCGTTGCCCCTGTTGCCGGGCGATCGCTTCGTCCTGCGTGAGGCGGGCAGGTCCGAGACGGTCGGCGGAGGCGACGTCCTCGATGTCGCCCCGGTGCTGCCGGCCTCGAAGGCGAGGCCGGATCGCTCGGTCGACCGAGTCATACGAGAGCGCCGCTTCGTCGACGCGGCTCTGTTGGCGCGGATGACGGGAGTGCGGCGGCACCCGGATCTCGGGGGGCGCTGGGTGTCCGACCCGGTCGCGCGCGCCGCCGCCTCCGCCGCTCTCCTCGGTCGAGTCGAGAGCGCTGGGCCACTCGGGCTCGACGTGTCGACGCTCGGCGACCTCGACCGTGCGATCCTCACGACACTGGCCGGTGACGTCGTCATCGAAGGTGGTCAGGCGCGCCCGGTCGCATCTCCGTCACCGGTTGCGCATCCCTACGTCGCAGCGCTCGAGGCGTCTCCCTACCAACCGCCCGATCCGACGACGTGCCACGTCGACCGGCGGGAGCTGCGCGAGCTGCTCCGGCAGGGGAGCGTCGTGGAGAGCGGCGGGTGTTACTTCGCCCGCTCGGCGGTGGAGCAGGCGGCCGAGGTCGTGGCATCGATGCTGGCCGAGCAGCCTGCAGGGGTGACTGCCTCGGCTGTGCGCGAACGCCTCGGCACGAGCCGGAAGTACGTGTTGCCGTTGCTCGCACATCTCGATGCGAGCGGTGTCACGCGCCGCCGGGGAGATGTGCGAACGGCCGGGCCGAGGCTGCCGCGGGTGCCCGCATGCGGCTGACCGAGCACGCTCCCGGCGGCGGATGCTCCTGCAAGGTGTCCGCCGGTGACCTCGAGAGGTGGCTCGGCCTCGCTTACGGCGACCTCGCGCCGCCCTTGCTCCCGCCCGGAGCCGAGCTCCTGTGCGGCCTCGACTCGGGCGACGACGCCACGGTCGTCCGCATCGAAGGCGGGACCGCAATCGTGACGACGACCGACTTCTTCCCGCCCGTCGTCGACTCCGCCTTCGACTGGGGCCGCATCGCGGCTACGAACGCCATCTCGGACGTGTACGCCATGGGCGGCGAGCCGCTGTCGGCACTCAACCTGCTCGCCTGGCCGTCCTCTCTCCCTCCCGAGCTCGCCGTCGAGGCGCTGAGGGGAGCCCGGTCGGTCGCGGACGGTGAGGGCTTCGTCCTCGCCGGGGGCCACAGCATCGTCGCCGAGGTGCCGCTGTTCGGCCTTGCCGTCACGGGGACTGCCGACCCCGACCGCCTCCTGCGAAACGACGCCGCCCGAGCCGGTCTGCCGATCACCCTGACCAAGCCCCTCGGTCTCGGCATCCTCAACAACTGGCACAAGGCGACGGGCGCGCCCATCGACGAAGCCATCGCGGTCATGACGCGATCCAACCGGGGGGCCTCCCGTGCGGCACTGGCCGCCGGGATCGAGGCGGCGACGGATGTCACTGGATTCGGCCTGCTCGGCCACCTGTACAAGATGGCGCGTGCGAGCGGCGTGACGGCCGTCATCGACGCGGCCGCGATCCCCTGTCTCGCAGGGGCCCGGGAGCGACTGGACAAGGGCTACGTCCCCGGTGGCACGCGCCGCAACCTCGACTGGGTGCGCCCGCACCTCGAGGTCGCGGCGCGGCTGGAGGAGGCCGACCTCCTGCTCCTGGCGGACGCCCAGACATCTGGTGGCCTGCTCGTGGCGGGCGAGATAGCCGGCTCGCCCGTCATCGGCGAATTCACCGAGCCCGGACCGGGACCGGCCATTCTCGTCGTCCGCTGAACTCGGTGGCGGCCGCCCGCTAGCCTCGCCGCCGGAGGTGTCTGGGCACCTGGTGGGCTCCCCCGCCTTCAAAGCGGGTGGGACGGGCGATCCCCGTCCGGCGGGTTCGATTCCCGTCCACCTCCGCCGCCGCCCACCTCTGGCACCGCCCACCTCCGGCACCGTGGCTAGACTGCGTCAGCCGGATGAGGCTCCGGCGGGCACGCGCTGGCTGTACGCCGGCGGTTGCCCGAACTGTCCACCCGACTGATGGCCTCTGCGCACGTATAGGGCACTGCGTGGAGGTGTAGGTGACAGGAGTGGAGCTGGCCCCGGCGGAGATCCAGGTCTTGCAGGACCTCACGATCCTCGTCTTCGCGCCTTTCGTCTCCGGCGCGATCGCCCACGTCGAGGCCCGGGTGCAGGGTCGGCGCGGTCCCCGGATCCTCCAGCCCTACTACGACATCGCGAAGCTCTTCCGCAAGGAGACGCTCGTCCCGGAGGACGCGAGCTTCGTCTTCCTCGTCGCTCCGATCGTGGCCTTCGTCTGCTACCTCACGGTGCCGCTTTTGATACCCGTCCTCACGAGCTATCCGCTTCCGCTCGGGTACATGGGAGACATCCTCGGGGGCGGGTTCATCCTGGCGCTGGCCGGGTTCGCGGTGGCGTTGGCGGCGGCGGAGACGGACGCTCCCTACGCGCAGCTCGGGAGCAGCCGGGCGATGACCTTCGGCGCGCTCGTCGAGCCGTCCATCCTCTTCGTGACGTTCACGGTCGCGCTCCTCACCGCCACCGATCTGCCGTACTTCGAGGCCGCCGCTGTGCGCCCGCTCGGTCAGGCCGTCCACCCAGCCCACATCCTCGCCGCGTTCGCCTTCTTCCTCGTGGTGCTGGCCGACACGGGGCGCATCCCCGTCGAGACCCATTCGAGCACGCTCGAGTTCGGGATGATCGACGAGGCTCGCACGCTCGAGCATTCGGGACCGGCCTTCGCCCTCTTGAAGTGGGGAGCCGCGATGAAGCAGATGGTCCTCTACGTCATCTTGATCAACGTCTTCGTCGCGCCGTGGGGCCTCGCCGGCTCGCGCCAACTCGGCTCCGTGCTCCTCGCGATCCCGATCTTCCTCGCGAAGGCCCTCGGCCTCGGGATCGTCTTCGCCGTCATCGACAACAGCTTCTCCAAGCTGCGCCTGTTCAAGATCACCGAGTTCATGGCCGCCGCCTTCCTCCTCGCGGTGCTGGCAGTGCTGGTCCTGTACCTGGGAGGTCGTTGATGCACGGCCTGTCAGCGGCAGCGAGCGCTCCGTCAGCCGTCACGGGTGCGGCCGAGACCGTCGCGATCCTCGTCCTGCTCTCCGAGTTCGCCATGCTGCGCGCGGCTCTGTCCCGCTCCCAGGTCCGGCTCTACGCCTTCCAGTCCCTTGCCGTCGCAGCCCTTGCGTTCATCGTGGCAGCCGAGCGCCACATCGGCGAGCTGTACGTGCTCGGGGGGCTCTCCGTGCTGCTGAAGGTCCTGATCGTGCCTGCCATCATCTACCGCGTACTTCGGGAGGCGCCCGACGACGTCGCGACGAGCCATCGCTTCGGGGTCGCCTCCATGGTGCTCCTCGCCATCGTCCTCTCCGGCTTCGGGATCTTCGTCGTCGGCACGATGCCGATCCACTCGAAGCTGCTCCCGGTGCTGGCACTCGCGGTCGCGGCTGCGGTGATCCTCGTCGCCTTCCTGCTCGTGATCGTGCGCTCCGACGTCGTGTCCCAGGCCGTCGGCTTCTTCTCGCTCGAGAACGGGGTCTCGCTCGCGAGCTTCGTCCTCGCGGCCGGCCTTCCCCTCATCGCGGAGGTTGCCTTCCTCTTCGATCTGCTGGTGGCGGTGGTCGTCTTCGGCGTCCTGATGCGAGTGCACCATGGGCGCAGCGCGAGCCTCTCCACTCGCCCGCTCGAAAGACTGCGGGGGTAGGCGATGGGTGGGGTGCTCGTCGCTCTCATGATCGTGCCGTTCGTGGCGACGGTGGCGTCCCTCGTGGCCGCGCCTCGGATCGGCAAGGCGCTGACCGTGGTGGCGGGAGCCACGAGCCTCGGGCTGGCCGTCTCCCTCCTCGGTTCCGGGAGGGTGGCGACGGCTCTCGCCGGCTGGCTCCGAGTCGACTCGCTGTCGCTCGTCTTCCTGCTTGCCGTCGCGTTCCTTTACGCCTCGACAGCGCTGTTCGCCGTCGGCTACGTCGAGAGTGGTCAGGACGACGGGGGGCGGTACGCGCGCCGTTTCTTCGCGGGTCTCAACCTATTCGCCTGGGCGATGCTGATGGCTCCGATCGTGAGCGACTTCGCCCTCTTGTGGGTGGCCGTCGAAGTGACCACGGTCGTGTCGGCGCTCCTCGTCGCGATCGACGACACTGACGGGGCGGTGGAAGCGGCGTGGAAGTACGTCCTCATCGCATCGATGGGCCTCGGCCTCGCCCTGCTGGCCACGCTCGTCATGTACTACGCGGGGACGGCGACCCTCGGAAGCGGCTACGAGCTCTTCTTTCCGAGACTCCTCGCCGGCGCGCATCACTTCCAGCCGGAGGTGGTGCGTCTCGCCTTCGGCCTCGCGGTGCTCGGCTTCGGTTCGAAGATGGGCCTCGTCCCGGTGCACACCTGGCTGCCCGACGCACACTCCGAGGCGCCGACCCCCATCTCGGCGCTGCTGTCGGGGGCCCTCCTCACCGTGAGCTTCTACGCCATCCTCCGCTTCTACCAGGTGACGAGGCTCGCCGTCGGATCTGCCTTCCCACGAGACGTCCTCCTCGTCTTCGGCATCGCCTCGCTCGCGCTCGCAGCCCTCTACGTCGCTCGCCAGCGTGATTTGAAGCGGCTGCTCGCCTACTCAAGCGTCGAGCACATGGGCATCCTCGCGATCGGCATGAGCTTCGCGGCGCCCATCGCCGTCGCGGGGGTGCTGCTCCAGGTGCTCGCCCACGCGGCGGCGAAGTCGACGGCCTTCTTCGGGGCGGGGAGCGTCATCCGCAAGTTCGGCACGAAGGACCTCGAGCGCGTCAGCGGGGGCATCGGAGCGCTCCCGTGGAGCGGTCCGATGTTCGTGCTCGCGGTCCTCGCCCTCTCGGCGATGCCCCCGTTCGGCCTCTTCAGGAGTGAGTTCCTCATCGTCGAGGGCGGCCTCGCCTCGTCGGCGACGGCGCTCACCGCAGTGCTCGTGGCTCTCGTCACGATCGCCTTCCTCGGGCTCTCCTGGCACGCGAGCCAGATCATGCTCACGCCTCTGCCGGACGGAGTCCTCCGCGGCGAGACGAGCAAGGTCATGCCTGTCGCCATGGTGGTCGGGCTCGCCGCGCTCGTTCTTCTCGGCGTCCACCCGCCTGCCCAGCTCTCCGAGCTCATCACGCGGGCCGCGGCAGAGCTGGGCGCAGGACGATGAGCGCCGTCCCGCCCACCGTGCGCCTTGCTCCGGACGAGCTGGCGGGCGCGGTCGGTGAGCGTGTCGCGGGCGGTCGGCGTTTCGCCGGGCTGGTTGCGAGCGGAGACGATGCCGGCTCGACGATCCTGCGAGCCTTCATCGCCGGCGGTCCCTCCTTCGAGGTGGTGGAGACCGAGCTTCCGGCGGGAGTCAGCGAGTACCCGTCGCTCACGCCGTCGGTTCCCGCCGCCTCGTGGTACGAGCGCGAGATCCACGACCTGTACGGGATCACGCCCGCCGGCCACCCGCGCCTCGACCCGCTCGTCCTTCCCCTCGCCGGCACGGACCGGGCACACCCGAGGCCGGGCTCGAGCACGGCGGTGGGACAGCTGACACTCGATCGCTCGCCGCTCCCCGCCCACGTCACGGGGGAAGGTCTCTTCACGATCCCGTACGGCCCGGTCCGCTCCGGGGTGTTCGAGTCGGTCGAGTACCTCGTCGAAAGCTACGGGGAGGACATCCCTCACCTGCGGACCAGGGTGTACTACAAGCACCGGGGTATCGAGCGACGCTTCAGCGATCTGCGCATCCGTGACGGCGTCCTCCTCGCAGAGCGGGTGGAGGGGACAGCGTCGGTCGCCCATGCCGTGGCGTTCTGCCAGGCGGTCGAGAGCCTGACCGGGGTCGACCCCACACCGGCGGCGGACCTCGTCCGCGTCGTGCACCTCGAGCTCGAGCGAGTCGCTTGTCACCTCGACTCGGTCATCAGGCACACCGAGGGCTCCGGACAGGCGGTCGCGTATGCACGCATGTCTCTGCACAAGGAGCGCCTCATGCGCCTGCGAGCCCGCTTGTGCGGGCATCGCTTCGGCCGGGGCGTCGCCGTGCCGGGCGGTGTCAGCGGTCCGCTCCTTCTCGAGCCGGCGGACGCCCTCGCCGGCGTCGAGGCCTTGGAGGAGGCGATCGCGAAGGACATGGCCGTCCTGATGCAGACCCCATCGTTCCTCGACCGTCTCCGTTCCACCGGCACCCTGCCATCCGACGTCGCTGAGATCCACGGTGCGCTCGGCCCGGTCGGTCGAGGTTCCGGTGTCGTGAACGACGTCCGCGAAGATCGCCCTTACGGCGGCTACCGGCTGCTCGGCGTCGACGTCGCCAAGCCGGAGCCGGCCGGTGACGCCCTCGCTCGCCAGCGGGTGCGACTGGAGGAGATCAGCAGCTCCTTCAGCCTGGTCCGCCGAGCTCTCGACGAGCTCTCCGCGTCCAGGGCCGAGCCGACGTGGTGCCGGGACATGCCGGAGGCAGACGGACTCGGTGTCGGCTGGGTCGAGGCGCCGCAGGGCGAGCTGCTGTATCTCGTGGAGGTGCGGCGGGGACGGATCATCCGGACGGCACCCCGCACGGCCTCCTTCCACAACCTCGCCCTCATGCCCCAGGCGTTCCGGGGGGACATCTTGACGGACTTCGTGTTCATCGAGGCGAGCTTCGGCCTCTCGATGGCGGGGGTCGCGCGCTGATGGCCGCCTGGTTGCTGCGGGGCCTGCGCGAGGGCGTCGTGACGACGCGGTACCCGCGGCGGCCCGACGACTACGGGGAGAGCTTCCGGGCGGCGGTCTCGGTCGTGCCATCCGCCGCGTCGCCCTCGGACGCCCGGCTCGCGGACCTGTGCCCGACCGGTGCCATCTCGGTGGAGACCGACCGGGTGCTCCTCGACAGAGGGCGCTGCATCGTCTGCGGCCGCTGCGTCACCGCTGCTCCGGACCGCTTCAAATTCGAGTCCGGGCCCGAGGTCGCGTCTGTCCGAAGGGCCGCTCTCGTCGTGCCGAAGGCCGGGGAGGAGGGCGTCGATTTCGACGGCCTGCGCGAAGGACTCCGCACGCAGGTGAAGGCCTTTCGGCGCTCGGTACATGTCCGGCACGTCGACGCCGGCTCCGACGGATCGGAGGAGTGGGAGGTCTCCGCTCTGCTCAACCCCGTCTACGACGTTCAGCGTCTCGGCATCTACTTCACGGCCTCCCCACGCCACGCCGACATCCTCCTCGTGACCGGAGCGGGCTCCATCGGGATGCTCGACCCGCTCCGCACGACCTACGACGC
>JAJYGW010000371.1 GCA_021790615.1 Actinomycetes bacterium
CAGTGGACCCCGCGACCACCACTCGGCCACCACTCGAGTGTCGAGAATCATCTCTTGACACCCTTTTCTCGAGAACATACTCTCGATACATGCTCCACCACGAAGTCCAGCCGCCGGGCGAGTGGGGCCACCACTCCCCCGTCCCAGCCACGGGAGCTGGAGCGGGGGGGTCCGGGCGGCGACCTGCGGCAATCTGTCGCCACGTCACCAAATCCTTCGGCACGACGACCGCCCTGGCGGGCCTCGACCTCGACGTCCCCGCGGGAGTCGTCACGGCCTTGCTCGGACCGAACGGCGCCGGGAAGACGACCACCATCTCGCTCCTCGCCGGGCTCCGCCAGCCCGACTCCGGCACCGTCGAGGTGCTTGGAGGCCCCCCGCGTGCGCTCTCGATCCAGCGCCGAGTCGGTCTCGCCCCGCAGGTCATCTCGTTCCCAGCCCAGCTCCGCGTCGCGGAGGTCCTGGACTTCGTCGCTGCGCACCACGCCCACCCGCTCCCGGCCGGCGAGACACTCGAGCGCTTCCAGCTCGCCACCCTCGCGCAGCGCCGTAGCGACACGCTCTCCGGGGGTGAACAGCGCCGTCTCGCGGCTGCGATCGCGATCTTGGGCCGGCCCGCGCTGTTGATCCTCGACGAGCCGACTGCGAACCTGGACCCGCCGAGCCGCCAGCTGCTCTGGAGGGAGATCCGCCGCCAACGGGCCGACGGTGTCGCCGTCCTGCTCTGCACCCACGACTTGGACGAGGCCGAGCAGCTCGCCGAGGAGGTGGTCGTGCTCGCCCACGGACGGTGCTCGGTCTCGGGCACGCCGGCTGCACTGCGCCGCCGGACAGGTGCAGCCTCGCTCGCGGCCGCGCTCGCGGCGCTCGAGGTGTGGTCGTGAGGGTGCGCGGCGCGAACGCCCAGATGACGGCGCGGGCGGGGGGAACGGGGCGACCGACGCCGCCTGGGTCCGAGCCTTCGAGCGGCGGCGTCTCGTGGCTCCACCTGTTCCGGGCCCACACCCGGGTCACCTGGCTCCAGCTCATCCGCCAGCCCGGCTACCTCGTGCCGATCGTGGTGCTCCCGGCGCTCATCTACCTGCTCTTCGGGCGCGCCGGGAACCACGGGGACGACGGGGCCGTGGTCTTCGCCGGCTACTGCATCTTCGCGGTTCTCTCGGCAACGATCCTCCAGTTCGGCGCAGTCGTCGCCGAGTGGCGCGCCCGGCCCTGGGAGGCCTTCGTGCGCAGCCTCGCGCCCCCGACGGCGGTGAGAGGAGCCGCGCACCTCGTGACCGCGCTCGGCTTCGCCGCCTGCTCGGTCGCAGCGGTCGCCGCGGCAGCGGCAGCGACGGGCGGGATCCCGCTCACCGGCAGTGACGCCGGCCCCCTCGGCGGGATCCTTCTCGTCGGCGCGCTCCCCGCGATCGGCCTCGGCCTGACCATCGCCTACTGGACCCCCCGGCATGCCGTGGTGGCCGTCGCGAACCTGGTCTGGCTGGGCCTTGCGTTCCTCGGCGGCCTCCTGGGATCGCTCTCGCTCCCTCACCGACTCGCCACGCTGGCAGGGGGACTGCCCACCTCCCTCTGGCTCCACCTCGCCGAGACCAGCCTGTCTACCCACCGCCTCGACTGGGCCGCCCTGGCGGGGCTCGTGGCATGGGCGGCTGCTTCCTTCGTCGCCGCCGGGCTCGGGCTCCGGCGGGTGGAGGTAAGCGCCCGATGAGCGGGCAGGGCCCACCCACCGGCACGCACGCCACCGGCGAGCCCGCCACCGGCCAAGCCCCGGCGCGGACGCCGACCCGTGAGCAACCGGCCCCGGGCGAGCCCGCCGGGCGAGGCGAGCGGCGGCCCGAGGCCCGGGAAGCGGATCGTCCGACCGCCGACGTCCGCCACGTCACGGACGCGCAGACCATCCGCGCCCTCACTCACCCGGTGCGTCTGGCCTTGCTCGAGGCGCTCCAGTTCGCCGGGCCGCTCACCGCCACCCAAGCGGGTGAGCTGCTCGGCGAGTCGCCGACGACCTGCTCGTTCCACTTCCGCCAGCTCGCCCGCTACGGCTTCGTCACCGAGGCGGGGGGCGGGAAGGGACGAGCGAGGCCCTGGCGGCTGGCGGTGGTCGGCAACCGGGTCGCCCCCCCGGAGGAGGACGTCGAGGCGCACGCGGCCGGGCTCGCGCTCGGCTCCCTCGCACGCAACCGGGCCCTCGAGCGCCTCGACGAGTGGGAGCGGACTGCCTCGCTCTGGCCCGCGGAGTGGCGCAGCGCCGACGACCAGAGCCACTACCTGCTCTGGGTCACCAGGGAGGAGCTGACGGAGCTCCTGGCCGGACTGGCGGCGCTGCTCGCCCGCTTCACCGGGCGGATCGCCGATCCGTCCACCCGCCCCGCAGGGGCACAGCCGGTCGAGCTGCTCTCCTTCGTGCACCCGGTCGGGCCGCCCCCGAACCCGCCGAGTTCCCCGAACCCGCCGGCCCGCCGAGAGCGCCTGCATGCCGGGAGCGAGGACGCCGATGCACACCCTGCTCGCTGAGCGGAACACCCGCTGGTACCTGGCCGGGAGGATGCTCTCGACCTTCGGGGACCGCACCTTCCTGTTCGCCGCAGCGATCTGGGTACGTGTGCTCTCCGGCTCGAACGCACAGGCGGGCCTCACCTTCTTCTTCCTGCTCGCGCCCTCGCTCGTGGCGGCACCGGTGGCCGGGGTGATCGCCGACCGGTGCCGCCGGAGACCGCTGCTCGTCGTCGCGAACCTCGTCACCGCCGCGACGTTGCTCGCGCTCCTGGCGGTGCATGGACCGGGCCAGGTCTGGCTGATCGACGTCGTCATGGTCGCCTACGGCGCCGAGGGGGCGCTCCTCTCCGCAGCCAGCTCCGCCCTCCTCGTGACGGTCGTCCCCGGTGAGCAGCTCGGGAGCGCCAACGGGCTGCTCAGCACCGTGAGCGAGGGGATGCGCCTGTTCTTCCCGCTCGTCGGGGCGGGCCTGTTCGCCCTCGCAGGGGGTCACGTGGTCGCGCTCCTCGACGCTGCGACGCTCGTCGCTGCGGTGGGCACCCTGCTGGCGCTCCGGGTCGAGGAACCGGCCCCCGCGCCGCGCGCCGAGTCCTGGCGAAGGGTCACGACGGCTGGGGCACGCCACCTCTGGCAGACGCCTGCGCTGCGCCATCTCCTGCTCTGGCTGCTCCCGCTCATCTCGACCATCGGCTTCTTCGAGACCGGGATCTTCGCACTCGTCACGGACCAGCTCCACCGTCCGGCCACCTACATCGGGATCTTCGTCTCCCTCCAGGGGCTCGGCGCCCTGGCCGGCGCGCCGACCGCTGGCTCGGCGATGCGCCGGCTCGGGGAGACCCGCCTCGCCGCCGCTGGCGTGGCCCTGGTGGCGGCAGGTGCAACGCTGCTCTTCGCCGGCACCCGTCTCGCCGGCGACAGCGCACTCGCCGGCATCGTCGCGGGCGCGCTCGCGATCGGCTTCGGCGTCCCCTGGCTCCTGGTCGGCGCCACCACGCTCGTCCAGCGCAGGTCGCCACTCGCCCTCCAGGGGCGGGTCGATGCTGCGTTCGGGATGCTCTTCGGGGGCCTCCAGAGCAGCTCGATCGCGCTCGGCGCGGGGCTCGTCGCAGCGTTCGGCTACGCGCTCCCACTCGGGATCCTCACGGCCGGCGCGTGGGTCTCGGCCGCCGGCCTCCTCTTCGGCGAGCCCCGCCCCCGGGGTGCGGCGGTGGGTGCGGGCAGCGACGGGATCACTGACCCGGCCACCGGCATCACCGAGCCCGGCGAGGCCGTCAACCCGACCTGCACGGCGACCCCGGAGCTGCCGCCGGACTGAGCTCAGGCGCCGAAGCGACCGACCGGCGCGCCCGCGACACCCACTGCACAGCGAAACAGGCCTCCCGACAGGGGCTCCACCTCTAGCACCCGGTCGCTGAGCCCGATCCGAGCGGTCGTCACGAACAGCTCGGTACGGCCGGCGCCCCCGAACGCAACGCTCGTCGGGCGCGAGACCGGCACGTCGACGCGCGCGAGGCACTCGCCGCTCGGCGAGTAGCGACACACGCCGCTGCCATCCCAGAGCGCGATCCAGAGGCAGCCGGTCGCGTCCATCGCCATGCCGTCGGGCACGCCTGCGCTGCGGGGGATCTCGAACGCGACTCGACGACCGGTGAGCGCACCCGTCCCCGGGTCGACGTCGAAACGATCCACCCGGCCGGTCGGGCTGTCGACGTAGAAGAGGGCCCGCCCGTCCGCCGACCAGGCGAGGCCGTTGGAGACGGCGACACCCTCCAGCACGAGCCGCACGGTCTCGTCCGCCTCGAGGACGTAGAGCGCGCCGATGGGGTCCCGCTCGTTCCACGCCATCGTCCCGGCGTAGAAGCGCCCCGCGGCGTCGGCCTTGCCGTCGTTGAAGCGGACCGCCGGATCCTCCACGCGAAACGGCGCCCCCGCCTCCGTCCGGCCGATCCGCTCCAGTCCCCCACCGTCGGGACCGCAGCGGGCGAAGCCGTCTGCGAGCGCCAACACGAGGCCACCGGCCGGGTCGAGGCAGAGCGCGCCGACGGGCTGCGGCACGGCGAAGCTGGCGTCCTCCCCGGTGCCCGGGTCGAAGCGGTGCACTGCCCGGCCCAGGATGTCGACCCAGTAGAGGAGCCCAGCCCGCTCGTCCCAGACCGGTCCCTCCCCGAGCGTCGCCCGCGCCGGGACGGCGAGGTCGGCCTCGAGCCGGACGGGCACGGTGCTCACCGCCTGACCCGACCGGCCTCAGGCACCGGCCCCGGCGGGAACTGACCCGGGGCCGACGAGCGGCACGGTCGGCAGCTGCGGGCGAGCCTCGGACAAGGCTGCGGCCACCTCCGGCAGGAGGCGCCCCTCGCCCGTCAGGTAGTCCCGCCAGGACCGTCTCGCCCGCCAGCCGAGGAGCCGCTCCGCCTTCGCCGAGGAGATCCCGGATGCGTCCGGACGGGAGAGCGGCCGGAGCGGGATCGCCGGGTCGTAGACGCTGCGCACGAGCTCGGCGAAGTCCCGGCCGCCGATGTTGTCCGGTGCGGCGATGTAGAACACCTCGTGGCCCGCCAGGTCACTCTCGACGGCACACACCACCGCGTCGGCCAGGTCGTAGACGTCGATGTAGGAGTGGTAGCCCGCCTGGGCGAGGGTCGGGTCACGGAGGTACGGCCCGAGGTTCCACTCGGCGGTCGCCTCCCACTGCACCCACGAGGGCCGGATGGTGGTCGCGCGGATATCGCTCCGGCGAACCGCGGCGTCCATCAGCTGCTCACCGAAGACCTTCGAGGTCGCATAGGGGTCTTGGGGCCTGAGGGGGTGCCCCTCGTCGACCGGGAGGTACTCGGGCAGGAACGGGCGGGCTGGGAAGAAGAAGCCCGGCGCGGTCTCGGAGGAGAGGTTGACCATGCGGGTCGCACCGGCGCGAATGGCCGCCTCGACGACGTTGAAGGTCATCATGAGGTTGGTCTGGAAGACGACGTGGGCGGGGTTGTGCGTTGGCTCGGGGATCGCCGCGCAGTGCACGACCACGTCGAGGTCGTGGAGCAGCGCGAAGGCCTGGCCGGCATCGGTGAGGTCCGCCTGGACGTAGGCGGGCTCGGCGGGGTCCGTGCGCTCGAACGACGCCCGTCCGAGGTCGGTCGCGACGACCTCGTGACCGGCGCGCTGCAGGGCGTGCACCGCCGCAGATCCCACCTTGCCCCGTGCTCCCGTGACGACCACTCGCATCCACGGCCTCCTCGCTCGTCGATTTCCCTTACGCACCGCCGCCGAGCGGGCCGGCCCCCGCTGAGCGGCCCCGACACCGGCTCCACTCGCGCCGGTTCTGGGCCTTGGCCCCGAACCCGGCGTCCTCCGGTCTAACAGGGAAGCCGCGCCGAGTGCCCCCCGTCGACCGGCACCACGGCACCGGTGACCGCGCGTGCCCGGTCACTCACGAGAAAGCCGATGACTTCCGCCACGTCCTCGGGCTCGGCGATCCGCCCCAGGACATGCTGGCGGAGCACCGCCTCGCGAGCCGCCGTCGGGTCGGGCTGGGCCGCGAAGAACTCGTCGACGAGGCGCGTCCGGGTGAACCCGGGCGCGACGCAGTTCACTCTCGTCCCCGTCGCCCCGGCCTCCAGCGCGAGCGTCCGGGTCAAGCCCTCGACGGCTGCCTTCGCCGCGGCGTAGGGAAACATCCCCGGGACCGTCAGCCTCGCGTGGATCGAAGAGATGGTGACGATGCTGCCCACGCCCGACGCACCGAGCGAGCCGAGGGCGTGCTTGGCGCAGAGCCACGTCGACTTCAGGTCCACGTCGAAGACCGCGTCCCACTCGGACTCCGTCATCGTCGCCGGCGACCCGTAGGCGTTGACCCCGGCGGCGCACACGAGGAAGTCCAGCCGCCCGAAGGCGCTGACGGCCTCGGAGAACGCGTCTGCGACCTGCGCCTCGGCGGCGGCATCGGCGACGAGCGGGTGCGCGATGCCGCCCGCACGCCGGACGGCGGCGACGGTCGCGGCCACCGCGGTGTCGTCTCGATCCAGCACGGCGACCCGGGCGCCTCGGGAGGAGAGCAGATCCACCGTCGCCGCACCGATCCCCCGCCCGCCGCCCGTGACGACACCCGCCCGCCCGAAGAGCTCGCCGACGGGTACGGCCGGGTTCCCGGATGGCTGCGACATCGGCTCAGGAGCCTCCGGCCGGTGCGATCGTGGCGGTCTGGGTCCAGGTGAAGAACTCCCGGGCCGCCTTACCCTGCTCGCGAGGCCCGATGCTCGAGTCCTTGACCCCACCGAACGGGGCGTAGAGGTCCACGCCCGAGGTCGGGGCGTTCACCCGGACGAGTCCCGCCTCGAGGCGAAGGAGGACTCCGAGGGCACGATCGAGGTCCCGCGTGAACAAGGCCGCAGCGAGGCCGTAGCGCACCCCGTTCGCGAACGCGATCGCCTCCTCCAGGTCGCGCGCGGGGAGCACGGCGACGATCGGCCCGAAGATCTCCTCCTGCGCCACCCGGTGCGAGGGATCGATCCCCCCGACAACGGTGGGCGCGACGAAGAACCCGTCCCGCGCCAGCGATCGGCCCCCCGTCAGCACCCGCCCCCCGGCAGCGGTCACGGCATCCGCGCCGGCGACGACCGCCCGGCGGGCCGCCTCCGTGATCACCGGACCGACGACGGTCGCCGCGGCTCCCGGATCGCCCACCGGGAGGCGCTCGACAGCCGCCACGAGCGCGTCGACGAACCCGGCGGCGTCGCCCGTCACCACGACTCGCGAGGTCGCCGTGCACTTCTGGCCCGCGTAACCCATGGCGGCACCCGCGATGATCGACGCCGCCGTCTCGTGGTCCGCGTCCTCCAGGACCACCGACGGGTTCTGCCCCCCCATCTCCGCCTGGACGGGGATGCCCCGCCGGACGGCATCGGTGGCGAGCGCGGCCCCGACCGCCGCTGAACCGGTGAAGGAGAGCGCGTCGACCGCGCCGAGCACCGCCTGGCCCGTCGCCGCACCGCCGGGCAGCACGGCGAGCAGTCCCGCGGGAAGGTGCGCCCCGACGAGCTCACCGAGGCGCATCGCCGTCGCCGTCGCCGCGGGCGCCGGCTTGAGCAGGACCGCGTTGCCGTAGGCGAGCGCGGGGGCGAGCTTCCAGAGGGGGATCGCGACCGGGAAGTTCCACGGGGTGATGCAGCCGGCCACGCCGTGTGGGCGGCGGCGCGCGAGCAGGAGGACACCCCCCGCTGCGGGCAGCGTCTCGCCGTCGGGATCCAGGCAGCCACCTGCGTAGTAGCGGAGGATCGCCACGCCGCGAGCAACCTCACCGGCCATCTCCCCGACCGGCTTGCCGACCTCGCGCACGCCGAGGGCAACCAGCTCCGCCGCTGCGGCCTCGACCGCACCGGCAGCACCGGAGAGCGCGGCTGCCCGCTCCAGCGGCGTGGCGGCCGCCCACTCGCGCTGCGCCGCGCGAGCGGTCTCGAGTGCTCGCTGCACCGCCGCAGCATCCGCGGCCGGCACCGACGCGACGACGTCGAGAGGGTGCTGCGGGGAGCGGCTCTCGACGAGCTCGATCGGTACGTCGGACGCGGTCACCGGCCACCCACTCCCTGTCGGCCGGGCAGCCCGGTGGGCTCGACGGCACGGCCCACTGCCCGCCTCGGCGATTCGCCGTAAGCACGCCGTCTCCCGACCCCCCGACCAGGAACCGGTCGCCGCCTCAATGGTTCTCCCTCGGTACGCCGTCTCCCGACCCCCCGACCAGGAAGTCGAAGTCGCAACCGCGGTCTGCCTGGAGCACGTGCTCCACGTACAGGGCCGCGTAGCCCCGCGTCGCCACCGGCGGCGGCGGGGCCCAGCCCTGGCGCCGAGTCTCCAGCTCCGCCTCGTCCACCTCGAGCGCGAGGGTGCGCGCCCCGACGTCGAGGACGATCACGTCCCCGGTCCGCACGAGCGCCAGCGGGCCGCCCGCCGCCGCCTCAGGAGCCACGTGCAGGACGACGGTGCCGTAGGCCGTGCCGGACATCCGCGCGTCGGAGATACGGACCATGTCCGTCACCCCTTCGGCGAGGAGCTTGCGGGGCAGCGGGAGGTTCCCCACCTCCGGCATGCCCGGGTAGCCCCGCGGTCCGGCGTTCCGCACGACGAGCACGTCCTCGGCGGAAACGTCGAGGGACGGGTCGTCGGCGGCCTCCCGGTACGCCTCGATCGTGTCGAAGACGACCGCCCGGCCCCGGTGGCGAAGGAGCGACGGTGACGCCGCTGAGACCTTGAGCACGGCGCCGTCCGGGCAGAGGTTGCCGTGGAGCACGACCGTTCCCGCCCCGGAAGGCTGGACAGGTTCGGCGACGGTGCGGATCACCTCGGGTCGCCAGCACCGGCTGCCCGCGACGTTCTCCGCAACGGTGCGGCCCGTCGCCGTGATCGCGTCACCGGCAAGGAGCCCGGCTCGGCAGAGCTCGTCGGTCACCACCGGGAGGCCCCCGCCATCGGCGAAGTCCTCCATGAGGTGTGCGCCCGAGGGCTCGACGTCGACGAGCAGCGGGACCTTCGCGCCGAGGCGGTCGAAGTCGTCGAGGCTGAGCGCGACACCCGCACGCCCCGCGATCGCGAGCAGGTGGATCACGGCGTTGGTCGAGCCGCCGATCGCGGCGTTCGTGACGATCGCGTTCTCGAAGGAGCTCCGCGTGAGGATCGTCGACGGCCGCAGCCCCTCCCCGACCATTGCGACGATCCGCTGACCGGACGCCTGCGCCACCCGGAGGCGTCCTGCGTCAGGCGCCGGGATCGCGGCGGCCCCGGGGAGGGTCATCCCGAGCGCCTCCGCCATGCACGCCATCGTGGAGGCCGTGCCCATCACCATGCAGTGACCGTTCGAGCGGTGCATGCACGTCTCGGCCTCCAGGAAGTCCTCGGGTGACATCGTCCCGGCACGGACCTCCTCGGAGAACCGCCAGACGTCGGTCCCGGAACCGATCGAGCGACCGTGGAACCGGCCGGAGAGCATCGGCCCACCGGTCACCATGATGGCAGGCAGATCCACGCTCGCGGCCCCCATCAGCATCGCCGGTGTCGTCTTGTCGCACCCCGAGAGCAGCACCACCCCGTCGAGGGGGTTCGCCCGGAGGGACTCTTCGACGTCCATCGCCATGAGGTTGCGGAGGAACATCGCCGTCGGGCGGATCAACGTCTCCCCGAGCGAGATGGTCGGGAACTCGAGGGGGAACCCGCCGGCCTGCCAGACGCCGCGCTTGACC
>JAJYGW010000075.1 GCA_021790615.1 Actinomycetes bacterium
GACCCCGGCGTGCTCGCCGGGGTCCTCCTCGACAATGCGGTCCGCGCCTTCGGTGGCCGGCTGGTGCCGCTCGAGGCGACCGGGCCGCCACCGGCGTCAGGCAGCGAGCCTGCGTAGGGCGTCCGGTCAGCCGGCCTGGAGGGCGGGCTCACGCACCTCGACGCTCTTCGCGTCGAGCGACGCCGGACCGGTCTCACCCGAGGTCACCGACAGCTTGCGGGCCTTTGCCTGCTCCGCCACGGGGATGACCAGCCGCAGGACACCGTCGGTGTAGTCGGCGCGGATGTGCTCGGTGTCCAGGCTCTCCCCGAGGAAGAGCCGCCGGGTCACCGTCCCCTGGGGCCGTTCGGCGATCACGACCTCGTCCTCGGCTCCGGGCGTCCAGCCGCGCTCGGCCTTGATGGTGAGGACGTTCCGCTCCACCGTCAGGTCGAGCGAGCTCCGGTCCACGCCGGGCAGGTCCACGTCGACGTGCAACTCCTCCCCATGACGGTACGCGTCCATCGGGGCGGCCGACTGCAGGGTGTGGGTCGTCAGCGTCTCGGAGAGCCGGTCGAGCTCCCGGAACGGGTCAAAGCGCAGCAGCATCGACATCCTCCTTGTTCCTCCTGGTCTCTTCAGGCCAGCGCCTATCGCTCAGCACTATTGACAGTATAGCGCTCAGATTTATTCCGTCAACCGTGTGGCGGGTGGGGGAGCGGATGACGGAGGGCGTGCCCGAGGCACGCCGGGGAGGCGGATCCGGCGGTCGGCGCGCTCGGGGCGGCTCGGCGTTGCCGACGACCTACCGTGCAGCAGCGGTGCTCTCCTCCGTTCCTCGACTGCTGCCATGACCCTCACTCGAGCAGAGGTTCGAGAGCGCCTCGACGCCGCGGGACTGACCCCCCGCCGTGCACTCGGTCAGAACTTCCTCGTCGACCCGAACCTGGCGCGTCGGATCGCCCGGGAGTGCGAAGTCGGGACCGGTGATCCCGTGGTCGAGGTCGGAGCGGGTCTCGGGTCGCTCACGCTGGCGCTCGCCGAGACCGGCGCGCGCATCCGAGCGATCGAAGTGGACGCCCGGCTCGTCGAGGTGCTCGTGCGGGCGGTTTCCCCTCTCGGTGTCGAGGTCGTGCTCGCCGACGCGCTGCGCGTCGACTGGGCAGTGGCGACGCCGGGCGAGGGGCCGTGGGTACTTGCCGGCAACCTCCCCTACAACGTCGCGACGCCGCTCATCCTCTCCGTCCTCGAGCAGGCCCCTGCGGTCGATCGGCTCGTGGTCATGGTGCAGGCGGAGGTTGGTGAGCGTCTGCTCGCCGGACCTGCTAGCGGAGCAGCGTACGGCGCGGTGTCGGTGCGCGTCGCCTACTGGGCCACGGGCGAGATCATCACCCGCGTGCCGCCAGCGGTGTTCCTGCCTCGGCCCCGGGTCGGCTCGGCCCTGGTCCGTCTCCGGCGTCGCCCGGCGCTGCCGATCGGGCCCGACGTTCCCTACGCCACGCTCTGTGCGGTCGTCCGAGCCGGTTTTGCGCACCGGCGCAAGATGCTTCGCAGTGCGCTCGCTGGACTCGTGGATCCCACCGGGCTCGAGGCGTGTGGGGTGCGGCCGGAGGCTCGAGCGGAGGAGCTGGACCTGGACGCGTGGGGCAGGATCGCCGGTTGGGTGTCTGCTCAGAGTGGCGAGGGTGCCGCCTGATGGTCGGACGGGCTGCTCGCCGAGCGCCCGGCTCGACCCCTGCCGAGGGTCGCGCCGAGGCTGACGTCGACGCCGAGCTCGGTTCGAACGGTCCGGACGGCTGGCGGGTGCTCCTCGCACCAGCGAAGCTGACCCGCTCGCTCCGCGTCGTCGGACGACGACGCGACGGGTACCACCTGCTGGAGGCGGAGATGGTGAGCATCAGCCTCGCCGACCGGCTCCTCCTCCGGCCGGGGCACGGGCTCGTGGTTCGTCCCGCGGACGCCGGGGTGCCCGCAGACGCAACCAACCTGGTCGCCCGGGCGCTGGCCGCCGTCGGGAGGGAGGCGGAGGTCGTCGTGCAGAAGCGGATCCCTGCCGGGGCGGGCCTCGGGGGGGGTTCTGCCGACGCAGCGGCCGTGCTGCGCTGGGCGGGCCTCGGCGGGCGCGCAGTTCACGAGCCCGCACTGGCTCTCGCCGCACGGCTGGGTGCCGACGTCCCATTCTGCCTCGTCGGGGGGCGGGCGCTCGTCGGCGGGGTGGGAGAGATCGTCGAGCCATTGCCCTTCGAGGACCGACTGTTCCTTGTCCTCTGCCCGCCGCTCGCGGTCTCGACACCTGCGGTGTACGCCGCCTGGGACGACCTCGGCGGCCCGAGCGGGCGGAACGGGAACGACCTGGAGGACGCCGCAGTTGCGGTCTGTCCGGCGCTCGAGACGTGGCGGGCGCTGCTGGCCGAGCGCAGCGGTCTCGCCCCGAAACTGGCGGGCAGCGGCTCGAGCTGGTTCGTGGAGCTCGGGCGAGCGCCGCGGGGCGGCGAGCCGGCGGGACCGGGGGTGCCACCGGGGTCGGAGTGCACGACGGGTACGGCGGCACCCGCGCACTGGTCCGGGACCGGAGTGGGCGTCGGCGACGCAGCACCAGTCGACGCTGCGCCTCCGGAGGAGATCGAGGGCCCAGGGGGAGTCGGACGTCTGTTCGCCGTCCGGACCGTTCCCGCCTCTGCGGGTTGGTGAGCGCGGTCGGATGGGTCTGGTGCCTCCCTATGCAGAGAGACGGCGGCGGAGCCTCACCCTTGCACCGCTGAGGAGTGGCTCCGCCTGTGGCGTCCCCACCTCCCGGCGCGTCACTTCCCGGCGCGTCGCTGCCAGCGCGTGGCCTTCAGCATCTTCTTGTGCTTCTTCTTGCGCATGCGCTTCCGGCGCTTCTTGATGAGGGATCCCACGAGGCTCACACCCTAGCGAGCCCACCTGCGTCGCTCCGCCTGAGCGGGCAGCCGTCGCGGCCGGTCGGTGCCGACATCGGGCGTCGTGCACGAATGGCGTGCGCGCTGCCTGACTGGAGCCAGGGCCACGCGAAGTCCTCCTTGGTAGGGTCGACCCCGCACTCGGGGGTCGTCCAAGCGGCAGGACAGCAGACTTTGGATCTGCGAATCGAGGTTCGAGTCCTCGCCCCCGAGCGAGCCGGTCCCCGCCCCGGAGCGGGCCCAGCGTTCGGGGACGCCGGATGGGCGCGCCCCGACCCCGGCGCCCCAGCGGGTCTGTCCTCCGCCCGCCCGGTTTCCGTATCCGCAGGCTCCCCGCAAGGATGGGGACATGCAACGGACAGTGCGAAGGCCGGGCCGGTGGTCGGCGTGACCGAGCTCGGAGACGGAGCTGGAGGGGAGACCCGAGCCAAGGATCTCGCAGGCCCGAGTGAGCGCGGCGGGCTGGCCTACGACGCGATCCTGGTGCTGTCCTTCGGGGGCCCCGAGGGGCCCGACGACGTGATGCCCTTCCTCGAGCGCGTGACGGGCGGGCGGGGCGTGCCGCGGGAGCGTCTCGAGGAGGTGGCACAGCACTACCTGCACTTCGGTGGCGTCAGCCCGATCAACGCCCAGACCGCGACCTTTCTCGATGCCCTCCGCCGTGCACTCGAGGCGCGGGGTATCGGCGTCCCGGTCTACTGGGGAAACCGGAACTGGCACCCCCTGCTCGAGGACACGGTGGCGGCCATGGAACGCGACGGCGTCGGTCGCGCGATCGCCTATGCCACGTCGACCTTCAGCTCCTACCCCGGGTGCCGGCAGTACCTCGAGGACCTGGAGCGAGCTCGGCTCGTCGTGGGCCCGTCGGCCCCGATCGTCGACAAGCTCGTGCCGTGCTGGGACCAACGCGGGTTCCTCGAAGCCGTCCGCGACCGCGCGCTCGAGGGGCTCGACGCACTCCCCGCCGACGCGCGAGACAGGGTCGAGCTCGTCTTCACGGCGCACTCCATCCCGCTCTCGATGGCCAGCACCTCGGACTACGAGGCGGAGCTGGCCGAGGCCAGTGCGTGGGTGGCCGCCGCCGTGGACGAGGCGAGGCGGGCGAGGGGTCTCGCGGGCGAGCTCGAGTGGTCTCGAGCCTGGCAGAGCCGCTCGGGGCCGCCGGCGCAACCCTGGCTCGAGCCGGACATCTGCGACCACCTCCGCGAAGTGGCGAAGCGGGCGACCGGCGTCGTGGTGGTACCGATCGGTTTCGTCTCGGACCACATGGAAGTCGCCTACGACCTCGACCTCGAGGCGGCCGCCGTGGCGGAGTCGATCGGCCTGCCCATGGTGCGCGCCGGAACGGTTGGCGTCGCGAGCGCGTTCCTCGACGCGGTGGCCGACCTCCTCGCGGCCAAGGTGGAGGGTCGACCGGTGCCCGCTGGGATCGCGAAGGGGGGCGCTCGCCCGGACCCCTGCTCGCCCGGGTGCTGCCCCCGTCCCCCGCGGCCGGCTCCGACTCGGCCATGATGGAAGCGATGTCCCGTCCACTCTCCGCAATCGTGCTCGCCGCCGGCGCAGGGACTCGGATGCGGTCGACGCTTCCGAAGCCACTCCACCGGTTGTGCGGCCGCCCGATGGTGCTGCACGTGCTCGACGCGCTCGCCGAGCTCGCGGTCGGCGAGGTCGTCGTGGTCGTCGGTCGATCTGCCGACCGCGTGGCCGAGACCGTGACCGACGGCGTGCCGGACGGCATGAAGGTCCGCTTCGTCGAGCAGGGTGTCCCCCGGGGGACGGGCGACGCGGTCGCAGTGGGACTGACGGGACTCGAGGACGACTTCGACGGTGGGGACGTGGTCGTCCTCCCGGGTGACACGCCGCTGCTACGGCCGTCGACCCTCGCAGGCCTGGTTGCACACCACCGCGAGCGTGACGCTGCCGCAACGCTGCTCGTGGCGGAGGTCGTCGATCCGACGGGCTACGGCCGAGTCCTCCGGGGCAAGGACGGGGCGATCCGCGAGGTGGTCGAGGAGGGTGACGCCACCCCCGAGCAGCGAGGGATCCGTGAGGTCAACACGTCCGTCTACTGCTTCACGAGGAGTGTGCTGGCACCGAGCCTCCGGCGTCTCGACCCGCTGAACGCGCAGCGCGAGTACTACTTGACCGACACCGTCGCCGTCCTCGCATCGGCCGGCTACCGCGTCGAGGGATTCGTCTCGACCGACCCGGTGGAGCCGATGGGGGTCAACGATCGTGCTCAGCTCGCCGTGGCGGAGGCGGAGCTGCGGGCGCGCCTCGCGGCGCGGTGGATGCGTGCGGGCGTCACGATCGTCGACCCGGCGTCGACCTACCTGGACGTCTCGGTCGAGCTCGAGAACGACGTGACCCTCTTCCCGTCGGTGGTCCTCGCTGGCCGAACCCGTGTCGAGCGGGGTGCGCGCATCGGCCCCGGCTCTCGCCTGGTGGACACGTCGGTCGGCGCGGGGGCGACCGTTCAGTCGACCGACGCAAACGGCGCGGTGATCGGCCTGGGCGCTGTGGTCGGGCCGTTCGCGGTGCTCGGCCCGGGGGCCGCCGTCGAGCCGGGCAGTGTGACGGGTCCCTTCTTCGTGGCGCCCGAGGGGGTCGACCAGGTCGGGCGCGGGTCCGGCTCTCGCAACGGAGGCCCGCGCGAGGGAGCAGTGCACCGGACGCCCGAGCCACCTGAGGCCTAGGCCCAAGCCTGCGCGTTCGCGGCCGGCCCCGGGCGCTGCCCGGAGCGAGAGGGGACTGCCCTTGGTGGGCAGATCGAGGGCTACGCTCGGTCACTCGGGCGGGGCGCCTGGTGGAGCTGGTCCACGTCGGCGTGCCTCGGGCCCGAGCGGTGCGCCGGCGGCCGACGAGCGTGGGGTGACGAACGTGGAACTGGTGGCAAGGAAGCGGCTCGAGCTGTTCAGCGGCCGGGCTCACCCGACCCTCGCCGCAGAGGTCGCCCGCCACCTCGGCGTGTCGCTCGGCGAGGTGTCGCTGCGCGAGTTCGCAGACGGCGAGTGCAAGTGCCGCTTCGCCGGGTCGCTCAGGGGGAAGGACGTCTTCATCCTCCAGCCCCACGCCCGCCCGGTGAACGACTCGCTGATGGAGCAGCTCATCATGATCGACGCGGCCAAGCGCGCCTCCGCCAGCAGGATCACCGCGGTCTGTCCCTACTACGGCTACTCCCGCCAGGACCGAAAGGCGACTGGTCGCGAGCCGATCACCGCGAAGCTCGTCGCCGACATGCTCGCCACCGCCGGTGCCGAGCGAATCGTCTCGATCGACCTGCACTCCGGCCAGATCCAGGGCTTCTTCGACGGCCCGGTCGATCACCTCACGGCGATGCCTGTCCTGGAGGCCTACCTCGAGACGCATGCACCGCCAGGGACCGTGATCGTCGCACCCGACGCCGGCCGGGTGCGAGTCGCGGAGCGCTACAGCCAGCACCTTGGTGCCGATCTCGCCTTCGTCCACAAGCGCCGCCCGAAGGGGAGCGTCAACGTCGTCGAGGCATTGGACGTCGTCGGCGAGGTCGAGGGTCGCTGCTGCGTGATCGTGGACGACATGATCGACACCGCGGGGACCGTCGTCGCTGCGAGCGAGCTCCTACTCGAGCGAGGTGCCACCGAGGTCTGGGCGATGGCCACCCACGGGGTGCTCTCCGATCCGGCCACGGACCGGCTCAAGGCGTCGCGGATCTCGCGTGTCGTGGTCACCGACACACTCCCCGTGTCCGAGTCGCGGGGACCCGAGATCCTGGAGGTCCTGTCGGTAGCGGGGATCCTCGCCCGGGCCATCGACGCCGTCTTCGAGGGCACCTCGGTGTCGGAGATCTTCAACGGTGAGAACCTGACCTAAGAGGCGCGCCCGGGGTGACGCGCCGGTCGCCCGGCGGCCGCTCGCATTCCGGTCGACCTCGCGCGGGTAAGCTTCCCGCCTCGGCCGCCGGGGCGAAGCGGGGCAGTTCGCCCGTAGAGACCACCCGAGCCGGCGCAACGAGAGGAGAGAGGCGATGGCGGAGATCACGCTGACTGCGAGCGCGCGGCGACGGGTTGGCTCGAGCGTTGCCCGGCGGCTGCGGGTCGCGGGGAAGGTCCCCGGCGTCCTCTACGGGCACGGTATCGACCCGGTTGCGTTGAGTGTCGACGCGCGTGAGCTCCGTCACGTCCTCTCCTCGAAGGCCGGCGCGAACGTTCTGGTCTCCCTGGACCTCGACGGCCAGAGCTACCTCGCGATCCCCAAGGCGGTCCAGCGCAACGCGCTGCGCCAGGAGATCGACCATGTGGACTTCCAGATCGTCCGGCGGGACGAGCGCATGTCGGTAGAGGTACCGCTGGTCCTCACGGGCGAGGCCGAAGCGGTGCGCCTGGCGGGTGGCGCCGTCGAGCAGTCGATCTTCGCGATCCACGTGATGGCCGCAGTGGACGCCATCCCCTCGTCGATCCCCGTCGACGTGAGCGGCCTCGCGGTCGGGGGCTCCATCCGAGTCGGCGATCTCCCGCTCCCCCCGGGCGTCGAGCCGGAGGGGGATGCGGAGCTGACGATCCTCGTCGCACACGGCCCAGCGGCGGAAGAGGAGGCGGCCGAGACGGGGGACGCCCCAGCCGACGGCTCGGGCGAGGGCTAGCCGCTGCCGCGTCCTCGCACCGGGAGCTCGGCGGACCTGCTCGCCGTCGGGCTCGGAAACCCCGGTTCGGAGTACGAGCAGACCCGCCACAACCTTGGTGCGGCGACCGTCGACCTCCTCGCCCGTCGGCACGGCGCCCCGCTCCGACGCTCGCGAGCGCTGAGCGCGCTCGCGAGCGAGGCGACCGTCGACGGCCACTCCCTCGCCCTTGCCTTTCCGCAGACGTTCATGAACGACTCGGGTCGGGCGGTCCGGGCGCTCATCCGGCGCTACGGCATCCTCGAGCTTGCCCGGTTGGTCGTCGTCCACGACGAGCTCGACCTGCCCGTTGGCACGGTGCGGGTGAAGCTCGGCGGTGGGACCGCCGGCCACAACGGGCTCCGGTCCATCGAGGCGCACGTCGGAGGGGCCGGTTTCGCACGCGTGCGCATCGGGATCGGTCACCCACCGGGCCGTGGCGACGGCGCACGCTACGTCCTGAGCGCGCCGCGTGGCACGGAGCGCGAGGCCCTCGCTGTCTCGGTCGAGGAGGCGGCAGACGCCGTCGAGCTGGTCCTCCGGCACGGGGTCGACGCGGCGATGAACGCCGTCAACGGCCGCTGACCGGCTCGGTCCTGCGTTGCCCCTCTCGTGGACACCTTGGGCGGCCCGAGCAGCCGGGCTCCGGAGCGGTCCCGACCCCCGCTCGTGCGGTGCCGCGCTGCACCCATTCGATAGGGTGCAGCGGTGCGGATCCTCGCAGACTGTGACACCGGGATCGACGACGCACTCGCGCTCGCCTACCTCGCGAGCCGTGCGGGGGCGGAGCTGGTCGGAGTCGGGAGCGTGCACGGGAACGTCGCTGCGGAGCAGGCAGCGGACAACTCCCTCGAGGTCCTCGAACGCTGTGGGCTCGGGACCGTGCCCGTCGCCGTCGGCGCCCGGCGCCCGCTCGTCGGGGATGCGCGCTTCGCCGAGGAGTGGCACGGTCGCGACGGTCTCGGAGACGTGGCGCGCCCCGGGCCCCGGGGCCTCCCGACCGAGGAGCCGGCAGCGGTCCAGCTCGTTCGCCGGGCGCGAGAGGCTGCCTTCCAGGGAGAGCCGCTCACGCTGCTCGCAACCGGGCCCTGCACGAACCTGGCGCTTGCGCTGCTGCTCGAGCCCGAGCTCACCAGCTGGGTTGATCGGGTGGTGGTCATGGGTGGCGCGCTACGCGTGCCGGGCAACGTCGGTCTGCTGTCCGAGGCGAACATCGCCGCGGATCCCGAGGCGGCGGCGATCGTGGTGAGCGCACCCTGGCGGGTGGTGCTCGTCAGCCTCGACGTGACCATGCAGGCGATCCTGGAGCACGAAGCCGTCGAGCGGCTCGCTCGCGCCGGTGGACTTCCCGCCTGGTGCGCAGCAGTCACGCAGCTCTACCTGGACCGCTACCAGGCCGTGCTCGGCCGCCGGGCCTGCCCACTTCACGACCCGCTGGCCGCAGCCGTCGCATGCGCGCCGGAGATCGTCCGTCTGGAGACGCTGCCGGTGGTGGTCGAGCTCCGCGGCGAGTGGACTCGGGGCGCGACCGTCGCCGATCATCGACGGGGAGCAGATCCGGCCACTGGCGGGCATGTCCGAGCGGGGCCGAACGAGGCCACCGAGCCCCTTGCGTCCGGATCGGAGCTCTCCCCCGTGGGGGTCGTGGAGGCGGCCGTCGACGTCGACGGCCCCGCCTTCGTCGAGCACTTCGTCTCGCTCCTTCTCGAACCCGAAGCGGGCTCAGCGAGGTTGGCGGGGGAAGCGGGCGGCGAGCGGCGCTAGCCCCTGGCCCCTGGCCCCTGGCCCCCGGCCCCCGGCCCCCGACCGGGGTAGCCCCGCGGTCTCCGATGCGCCGTCACGACCTCCACCTATCGTGGTCTCGTGCCCCTCGAAGGACTGCCTCAGCTGCTGCGCGAGGAACCTGCGTTCCTGGAGTTCGTCTCCCGGGGACGGGGCAGCCTCGCGGTCGCCGAGACAGCCAGAGCCTTCCTCCTCGCCGGGATGGTCTTGCGGTCGGAGCGGTCGCCGATCCTCGTCGTCACGCCGACCGGGCAGGAGGCCGACCGGCTCGCGCACGACCTTCGCGCGTTCCTCGGTGCCCGAGCCGTGTGTCTCTTCCCCGCGTGGGAGACCCTGCCCTTCGAGCGGGTGAGCCCGACGGTGGAGACCATGGGTCGCCGGCTCGAGGTGCT
>JAJYGW010000294.1 GCA_021790615.1 Actinomycetes bacterium
CCCGTGGCATCTCGTCCCTGGGAGGGGATCTGACGGACCGATGTCCGGATGGTCACGCCGGCAGAGGAGACCAGGATCACCTCGTCGTCGAGCCCTGCCATGAAGGCTGCGACGACCCGGCCCCGTCGTGCCGTCAGCTTGATCCCGCGCACCCCTTGGCCACCACGCGCCTGGCGGGTGAAGCGGTCCAGCTTGGTGCGCTTGCCGTACCCGGCGTCCGTGACCAGGAGGATGTCCAGCTCGTCACCCGCCACGTCCGCCGAGACGACCTGGTCACCAGCTCGGAGCCGCATGCCGCGCACCCCTGCGGTGTCCCGACCGGTCGGGCGGACATCGGCCTCCGCGAAACGAATCGTCATGCCGGCCTGGCTCACCAGGAAGAGGTCGTCCTCGCCTCCGGTCGGCACGACGCGAACCAGCTCGTCGCCCTCACGGAGCGCGAGTGCGATGAAGCCCTCGCGGCGCGACTTGTCGTACTCGGCGAGTGCCGTCCGCTTGACCTGCCCGTGCCTGGTGACGAAGGTGAGGAACCCGTCACCGGCGAAGTCGCGCGTTGCGATGAGCGCTTGGACCCGCTCGCCGGCCGCCAGCGGTACCAGGTTCACGATCGGGGTTCCACGGGCGTTGCGCTCCTTGATGGGGACCTCGAAGGCACGGAGGCGGAACACCCGCCCGGCGTTCGAGAACACCAGCAGGTGCGAGTGCGCCGTCGTGTGGATCACCTGGCTGACGATGTCCTCTTCCTTCAGCTTCGTGCCCTGCACGCCCCGCCCGCCACGCGCCTGGGTCCGGAAGGCGTCCGCCGTCACCGCCTTCACGTACCCTGCCCGCGTCATCGTGATGACGAGCTCCTCGTCGTCGATCAGGTCCTCCGCGCCGAGATCGCCGGGGTCCACCGTGATGACCGAGCGGCGCGGGTTGCCGAAGCGGTCCCGGACCGTCCCGAGCTCGTCCCGGATCACCCCGCGGAGCCGGCCCTCGTCGGCGAGGATCGCCTCGAGCTCGGCGATGGTCTCCCTGAGGGCCGCCAGCTCCGCCTCGAGCTCGCTCCGCCCGAGGCGGGTGAGCCGCCCGAGCGGCATGTCCAGAATGTGGTTGGCCTGGACCTCCGAGAAGCCGAACGGGTCGTCCTGAAGGGCGAGGCGTGCAGCCGCTCGGTCTGCGGCCGCACGGATCGTGGCGATGACCGCGTCGAGCTGGTCGATCGCCCGCAGGAGGCCCTCCACGATGTGGGCTCGCTCCTGGGCACGGCGGAGCCGGTAGGCGCTCCGTCTCCGAACCACCTCCACCTGATGGGAGATGTAGGCGGTGAGCATCGGCGCGAGCCCGAGCGTCCTCGGTACCCCGTCGACGAGCGCGAGCATGTTGACACCGAAGCTCACCTGCAACGGCGTGTGCTTGAACAGGTTGTTCAGCAGGACACTCGCGTTGGCGTCGCGCCGCACGTTGATCACGAGCCGGGTCCGCTTGCCCGCCGACTCGTTGCGCAGGCCCTCGCTGGGGATCCCGGAGATCTCCCCCGTCGAGACCAGCTCCCCGATCTTCTTCTCGATCACCTCGACCGAGGTCTGGTAGGGGATCTCGGTGACCACGATCCGCTCGGCACCACCCTTGAGCTGTTCGATCTCGGCCGTCGCCCGCAGCTTGATCGAGCCGCGCCCGGTCCGGTACGCATCCATGATGCCGGACCGCCCGAGGATCTGGCCCCCCGTCGGGAAGTCGGGGCCCTTCACGAAGGCCATGAGATCGTCCGAGGTCGCGTCCGGGTGCTCGAGCAGGTGGATGGTCGCGTTCACGACCTCGGTGAGGTTGTGTGGCGGGATGTTCGTGGCCATCCCCACGGCGATCCCCTGGCTGCCGTTTACCAGCAGGTTGGGGAAACGGGCGGGCATGACCACCGGCTGGGTGTCGGAGCCGTCGTAGTTCGGCTCGAAGTCGACGGTGTCCTCGTCGATCCCCGCCATCAGGTCGAGCGCGATCGGCGCCAGTCGGCACTCGGTGTAGCGGGACGCCGCAGCCCCCGTGTCGGGATCGGGGGAACCGAAGTTCCCGTGCCCATCGACGAGAGGGTGTCGGAGGCTGAAGTCCTGGACCATGCGGACCAGTGCGTCGTAGATCGCCAGGTCGCCGTGGGGATGGAACTTCCCCATCACGTCGCCAACCACCTTCGAGCACTTGACGTGGGGTCGGTCGGGTCGAAGGCCCGTCTGGAGCATCGAGTAGAGGATGCGGCGGTGGACGGGCTTCAGCCCGTCCCGGACGTCCGGCAACGCCCGTGAGACGATGACCGACATCGAGTACTCGAGGAAGGAGCGTTCCATCTCCTCCTGGATCTCGATCGGCTCGACGGCACCGGACTCGGGCGGGCGCTGGTCGCTCATGGACGGCACTCCTCCTCGTGACGGGCAGCCGCGCGGCGCGCGGCGCGCGGCGCCTGGCCCGAGCAGCGGCCGGCGCCGCCTGCCGAGCCTTCACGGACCGGCTGCGCCGCAGCGGCCCGCGGACCCGCGCCCACTTGCTCAGATGTCAAGGAACCGGACGTCCCGAGCGTTCTGCTGGATGAACTGGCGCCGCAGCTCCACGTCCTCACCCATGAGGATCGAGCACACGTCGTCGGCGATCGCAGCCTGCTCGACGCTGATCTGGAGCAGGGAACGCAGAGATGGGTCCATCGTCGTGACCTTGAGCTCGTCGAAGTCCATCTCGCCGAGCCCCTTCAGGCGGTTGAACTCTGCCTTCGGGTGCTCGGCCGAGTACCGCGCACGCTCGACGTCGTCCTTCAGGTAGAGCTTCTCCTTCCCGACGGTGGTCGAGTAGAGCGGCGGCTGGGCCACGTAGACAAATCCTGCCTCGACGAGCGGGCGCATCTGGCGGAAGAACAGCGTGAGCAACAACGTCCGGATGTGTGAACCATCCACGTCGGCGTCGGCAAGGATGATCACCTTGTGGTACCGGACCTTCGCGACGTCGAACTCCTCCCCGACGCCACCGCCGATCGCCGCCACGAGGGCCTGGATCTCCGCGTTCTTCAGCATCTTGTCGACGCGGGCACGCTCGACGTTCAGGATCTTGCCCCGAATCGGCAGAATGGCCTGGGTTCTCGGGTCGCGAGCATCCTTCGCCGAGCCGCCGGCGGAGTTCCCCTCGACGATGAAGAGCTCCGAGTCGCGTGGGTCCCGCGAGCTGCAGTCGACCAGCTTGCCGGGCAGCCCGGCACCACCGAGCGCCGTCTTGCGCCGCGTGAGCTCCCGCGCCTGCTGCGCCGCCATGCGCGCGCGGGCCGCGGCGACGGCCTTCTGCACTACTTGGCGCGCCTCTGTCGGGTGCTCGTTGAGCCACTCCGCCAGCCGGTCGTTGGTCGCGCGTTCCACGAGCGAACGGATCGAGACGTTCCCGAGCTTGCCCTTGGTCTGTCCCTCGAACTGCGGCGTGGTGAGCCGGACCGACAGGATGGCCGTCAAACCCTCACGGATGTCCTTACCCTCGAGGTTCTCGTCCTTTTCCTTGAGCAAGCCGCGCTCGCGGGCGTAGCGGTTCACCACGTTCGTGAGCGCCTTGCGGAAGCCCTCCTCGTGCATGCCACCCTCCGTCGTGGCGATGCCGTTGGCGAAGGAATAGATCGTCTCGTAGTAGCCGGTGTTCCACTGGAAGGCGACCTCGACCTCCTGGTCCGCTTCGCTCACTGCGTACGACCCCACTTGGCGGAACAGCGCTTCTTTCGCAGCGTTGAGGTGCCGGACGTAGTCGCTGATGCCGCCTGCGTAGCGGTATGTCGTCCGCTGGGTGTGGCCCGCGCGCTCGTCCTCGAAACGGATCTCGAGACCTCGGTTGAGGAACGCCATGGTCTGCAGCCGCTCACCGACCGTCTGGGCGCGGAACTCGATCCCCTCCACGAAGATGGTGGGGTCGGGCCAGAAGCTCACCGTGGTCCCGGTCCGCCCGCCGGGGGCCGGCCCGACGACCTCGAGATCTCCGACCGGTGACCCACCGTCGACGAACTCCATCCGATGCCGCTTGCCGTCACGGTCGACCTCCAGCACGAGACGTCGTGACAGCGCGTTCACCACCGAGACGCCGACGCCGTGGAGACCGCCCGAGACCTTGTAGCCACCACCGCCGAACTTGCCACCGGCATGGAGCATCGTGAGCACGATCTCTGCTGCGGAACGGTCGGGGTACTGGGGATGCGGCTCGACCGGGATCCCACGGCCGTCGTCGACGACACGGCAACCGCCGTCTGCGAGGAGCGTGACGTCGATCCGGTGGCAGTAGCCCTGCATCGCCTCGTCCACGGCGTTGTCCACCACCTCCCAGACGAGATGGTGGAGCCCGGTCGGGCCTGTCGACCCGATGTACATCCCGGGCCTGAGCCGGACAGGTTCGAGCCCCTCCAGGACTTGGATCGCCGAGGCATCGTAGGCCGGTGCCAACTCGGCGACGGCGGACGCCGGGAGCTCACTCCGTTGCACAGCCACGGGCGCGACCTTTCGGGTTCAGGATCGAGTGCTCCACCGATCGGGCGGTCGACTCCGGGACGCGTACCCGTGGGCGAGACGATTTTCCCTGGTCGGAGCAGAGAACAACAAGGTCATCCTACCAGCTCGGCGGCACCCCCCGTGCGAGAGGGCCCCACTGGCACCCGCGCCCGCTCATTCCCCAGGCTGTCCGGACTCGCCGGGCCGGAGCCGAAACGTCGGCCCTCGGGGCGTTGGACGCCCAACCTTCACCTCGATGCGCTCGGCGACAGGACGACCGGCAGCCTCGCCGAGGGCCTCCAGGAGGGTGGGCCCGAGGAACTGCAGCTGCGTCGCCCAACTCGGGTGGTCGACCTGAACGGTGAGGACGCCTGATCGGAGGCTCCACGGTCGTGCATGGCGGGCGACCGCCTCCCCGACGACCCCCTCCCATGCGGCGAAACACGCGTGGAGCGCGTCGACGTCGCCGAGACCGAGCCGGGACGCAACCCGCTCGAGGGACGCCCGCGCGGGTTGCGGCTCTCGTCCACCCTCGCCAGGGAGCGGGCGCCAGCTCATGACTCCACCGCTGCGGGGCACATCGGTGTCCCCGACTCCCCCCCATCCACGAGGGGAGCGCCGCCTCCCCCGCCCTGAGTCGCACCGAGCCGCCTCCCGATCTCCCGAACGTCGATCGTGGCGGCCACGTCGATGCCAAGGCGAGGTGGGCTCGCCGCTGCCAGGATCACCTGAGCGGAGGGCACCGCCTCGATGAGCGCCGCAGCACGGTAGTCGTCGAGCTCGGACAGGACGTCGTCCAAGAGGAGGATCGGGGCGGTCCCGACATGCTCCTCGACGAGCGTGTGTGCCGCCAGGCGGAGTGCAAGGGCAAGCGTCCGCTGCTCCCCCTGCGAGGCGTGGCTGCGCGCCAGCTTCCCTGCATGCAGGATCACCAGCTCGTCCCGGTGTGGCCCGACCGAGGTGACCTGGCGCCGGAGATCCTCCCCCCGGTGCGCAGCCAGCGCGGCATCGAGCTCGCCGGACCACGACCGTGTGTAGGAGAGCGAGACCGAGCCACGTTCTCCTGCCACCCGCCCGTAGGCGGACTCGAAAGCCGGTCGGAGCGCTGCGACGAGCGCTTCGCGCCGCGCGGCGACCTCCTCACCGAGCCTGCTCAGCTGACGATCCCAGACGGCAAGCGTGTCCTCGATCTCCGCGGTCAGTCGGCCAGACGCCTGGCGGAGCAGGATCGCCCGTTGCCGGAGGACCCGGTCGAGTCCTGCCCGCGCCTCGGCGAACGAGGCCGAGATGCTCGACGCGGTCTCGTCGAGCACGGCTCGGCGCTCCGACGGAGAACCCTTCACGACGGCCAGGTCGTCCGGGGTGAAGACGCTGACCGGGAACGAGGCTTGCAGTTCCCGGTGGTGACGGACCGGCTGGCGGTTCACGAGGACCCGGTCCCTCCCGGGCACGTTGCACTCCGCCTCGACGAGGAGCGCACGACCTCCGGAGTCGAATCGTCCGCGCACGATCGCCTGGGGCGCGCCCTCTCGGACGAGCACGTCTCGTGGCGCTGCCCGGAAGGACTCCCTCCGCGCGAGCCAGGCCAACGCCTCGAGGACGTTGGTCTTGCCGGACCCGTTCGGCCCGGTCAGGAGGGTGATCCCCGTCGCGCTCGGTGCGAGCTCAGCCACCTCCCAGCACCGCCAGTCCGAGAGCCACAGCCGCTCGACATGCATGGCCAGGCGCTACGGAACCCGAACGGGCATGAGGATGTAGCGATAGTCGACGGAGCTCACGTCGCGAATGAGCACCGCCTTCGACGGATCGGAGAGCTCGATCAGAACCTCGTCCCCCGTCACCCCCTCGACCCCCTCGATCAGGAAGGTGGGGTTGAACGCCATAGCCGCCTCCTCGCCCTCGTAGCGGGCGTCGAGGTCCTCCGCGCCCTGCCCGACGTCGACAGCAGACGCGGCGAGCTCGACTCGATCCTCGTGGAGGGAGACGCGAACCGGGGTGGCCTGGTCCCGGTTCAGCAAACGCATCCGGCGAACCGCTTCGAGGAACGGCTCCTTCGCGACAACCAGCCGGTTCGGGTACTGCGGTGGGAAGAGTGCTTGGTAGTTCGGGAAGTCGGAACCGATGATGCGGCTGAGAAGGCGAACCTTGCCGACGGAGAAGAGCGCTTCGCGCTCGCCGACCAGCACGTCGAGTGCTCCTGGTCCTGGTAGGAGCCGGGCAAGCTCTGCCAGCGCGTGTGCGGGCAGGACCACCTGGCGCCCCTCCTCGAGCAGGGTGGCTCCGGGAAGATCTCGCAGGCTCAGCCGGTAGGAGTCGGTCGCCACGAGCCGTATCCCGGTGGGCTCCGCAGCCAGGAGCACGCCGGTGAGGCTGGCTCGGAGCGCATCCGTCGAGGCAGCGCGCACGACTTGCCGGAGTGCACCTGCGAACGCAGCTGCGTCCACTTGGACCGCCTCACCAGAGAGAACCGGTGGCCGGGCGAACTCCGCCTCCGGTGCGCAGCGGACCGTGAAGCTCGACCGCCCGCCGCTCAAGTGCACCTCGTCTCCCTCGGCGTCGAGGTGGACCACGCCGCCCGGGAGCGCCCGAACGAGATCGAGCACGAGTCGCCCGGGAACGACTCCGCCCCCGTCGCGGGCACCCTCGACGACCAGGCTGACCTCGAGAGACATCTCGGCGTCGGTGCCCAGCGCGACCAGATCCCCACCATGGAGGTCGAGCCGTACACCGCCGCTGCCGAGAGAAGGGCCGCTCCGGGCGGCGGCGCGTGTGGCGATGCCGAGTGCGTCGGCTAGGGCATCACGTTCGGCTCGGAACCTCATTCCGGTACACCCTTTCCTTCGGCGTTCCCGCCTGAGCTCTTCTAGAAGGTATTAGAGAAGGAATTCCAGCAGTAGTAGTAAAGGTTGTGGATTGTGGACAACGCCTCGTCCTGGCTGCTCAGGGACCATCATCACGACGGTCGGTTGTCCCCCACGCCCCCGGGAGCCGAGCAACGCGACGCGTGACGGGCGTGCGATCCCCAACCGGGCGAACTCGGAGCGCCCGACTTCCACCGGCTTTTCCCCAGCTCATCCACCACCTCGGATGCGCAACAGGAGCTCGGTCACCTGGTTGTAGGTCTCGCGGTGCTCCGCCATCTGGGCCGAGATCTTCTCGACGGCATGCATGACGGTGGTGTGGTCGCGGTTGCCGAACTCCTTCCCGATCGCTGGATAGCTGAAGTCGGTCAGCTCGCGGAAGACGTACATCCCGATCTGGCGGGCAGCCACGAGGGGCCGCCGCCGACTGGCGCTACAGAGCTCCTCGACAGTGAATCCAAAGGTGTCGGCGGTCGCTTGGAGGATCGCGGCAGGCGTGATCCGTCGCGGATGGGTCGAGACGATGTCCGCGAGGACCTCCTCTGCGAGATCGAGCGTGAGGGGTGCCCGGTTCAGGCTCGCGTAGGCACAGACCCGGATCAGGGCGCCCTCGAGCTCCCGGATGTTGTCGTGGACGTGGGTTGCGATGAACTCGAGCACCTCCCCGGGGGCGGTCATCCCGTCCTGGGTGGCCTTCGTCCGCAGGATCGCGAGCCTCGTCTCGAGCTCCGGTGGTTGGACGTCGGTGATCAAGCCGGAGAGAAAACGGCTTCGAAGACGGTCCTCGAGGGTGGCGATGGCCTTCGGCGGCCGATCCGAGGTGATGACGATCTGGCGTGACGCCCCGTAGAGGGTGTTGAAGGTATGGAAGAACTCCTCCTGGAGTCCCTCTTTCTTCTCCATGAACTGGATGTCGTCTACCAGGAGGACGTCACACTCCCGATACCTGCGCTTGAACGAGGGCTGGGTGTTCGACCGGATCGCGTCGACGAACTCGTTCATGAAGGTCTCGGTGGACACGTAGCGGATGTGGCGCTGTGGGAAGTTCTGCCGGACGTAGTTCCCGATCGCGTGGAGCAGGTGTGTCTTGCCGAGTCCGGCCGCGCCGTGGATGAAGAGCGGGTTGTACGACCGAGCGGGCGCTTCGGCGACGGCGAGTGCTGCCGCGTGGGCAAAGCGGTTCGATCCCCCGATCACGAAGGCTTCGAAGGTGTAACGAGGGTTGAAGGGAGGCTCCGTCTCGGTCGAGCGAGCCCGGGGCTGGTCACGAGGGACTTCGTCCGAGGCGTTGGCATCCGTGAGCGCGAGCTGCTCTGCGGGGCCGGGCGGTCGGACCTGGAGGTCGATGGTGACCACCCCTCCGGCCAGTTCTGTCAGCGTCTCCTGGAGCAACTCGAGGTACCGGCGCTCGATTCGCTCCTTCACCAGCACGGAGGGAACGGCAAGAACCAGCGTCATCCCGTCGAGCCGGATCGCCTCGACGCCCGCGAAACAGGTCCGCCAGGAGGCCTCCGGCACCTGGGCGCGAAGCAGCCCAGTGCACGATTTCCACAGGCTTCTCGCCTCCGCTTCCTCCACGTCCAACCTCTCGTCAACCCGCTTTCCACATCCTCGTCCACAAGCTGTGGAGCCCCACGGCGACCGGGCAACATGCCGGGGCGCAGCTCCGCTTCGAACGAACGGCCGAGAGCCGATCGAGGGTCAGCTCCGTCCGGCCGGCGCTCGGGGTTGCCGACGGTAGGAGTAGGACGCTAGCACCGCGGCTCGAGGGGAGGCCTGGGGGACAGCGCCTCCGCCGGATCGCCTCGACCTGGGTAGGCGCAGCGGTAACTGCCGCCTAACATCGGAGGGGTCGCGCCCTCGCGGTGCGAGATCGTCGCACGTAACCTGGCCTGGCAGGTCGACACCGTTCGATGCCGAGGTGATCGAGTCGGGCTGGCGAGACCGGCCGAGGTGGCACACGCTGGGCGCCGAGCACGGGAGCTCCGATGAAGAGGACCTACCAACCCAACAACCGAAAGCGGGCGAAGCGCCACGGCTTTCGCCATCGCATGTCGACCCGCGCCGGTCGGGCGATCCTCAAGGCGCGCCGCCGCAAGGGCCGGGCGCGGCTCTCCGCCTGAGCCGCACCGCATGGCCGATAACCGACCGGGCCTCCTTCCGAGTGCTGTTCACGAGCCAGCGGCGGGCGCGATCCGGACCGATTCTCGTCCGGGCCGTGCTCGAGCGCGACCGAGACGGGACATCGACGGTCGTCAGGGTGGCCTTCCAGGTGACGCGGCGGGAAGGGCGAGCCGTCGACCG
>JAJYGW010000364.1 GCA_021790615.1 Actinomycetes bacterium
TCGCGTCCGTCGGTGCCCGCGCCGGCATCACCATCGCAGCCGGCGGGACCCGCCACCAGGTCGCGGTCACCGAACCCGTCGACGACTTCACACCAGATCAGATCGGCATGGTCTTCGACGTCGCAGAAGGCATCTACTGGCGGCCGGAGGAGGGCGGCGTCCTGTTCGGCATGAGCAATCCGGACGAGGCCCCCGGGCCTGCCCGCGAGGTCGACTGGCCGTACATGACGAAGGTACGCGAGCGCATCGCCGAGCTGCTGCCGATCGCGAGCACGCTTGGGCTGCGCCGAGTCTGGGCCGCCACGATCGACTACACACCCGACCATCTGCCCATCCTCGGGCCGGGCCGAGCCCCCGACGGAAGGGCTGTCGGAGGTGTCACCGTCGCATCCGCCGGTGGCCACGGGATGATGTGGGGGCCGGCAGTCGCCCGCATCGCCGCCGACCTCTGCCTGAGCGGCGGAACGGACGTGATCGACGTGTCGGAGTTGGGGCTCGACCGTTTCGACGCCGAGGGCCGCTCGAGACTGGACCCGGATCCCATCGCGCTCCCGTTCCCCGAGGACACGACCCTTCGAGAAAGGACCTCCCGCCCATGACCGATTCGCCGACGACCATGCCCTTGCCCGTCCTCCACGACGCCGCCACTCGCGAGGACCTCGAGGACTGGGGGCCGCTCGAGGAGGCGATCGGTCCGGAGATGTCGACATCCGGGATCACCCTCTGGAAGGACGAGGAGGAGCAAGAGACGGGGATCTGGGTGTGCACCGCCGGGCCGTCCCACTGGACGTTGGAGACCAACGAGTTCGTGCACATCCTGTCCGGCTCGATGACGGTGACTGCCGATGGCGATGGTGCCGAGCCTGTGAAGCTCGTGGCCGGCGACACGATCCTCTTCCCTGTCGGATGGTCGGGCACCTGGGAGATCCACGAGACACTCCGCAAGCTCTATGTGATCTTCTGACGAGCTGCGGAAGCGAGACAGGGCCATCCCGTCTCCGGGTGACTTCCGGCCCTATCGTGGTTCTACCGGGTCGGGTCAGACTGACGACGAAGGCACAGCGGAGGAAGCGCGATGTCAGAAGGCAAGAACGGCCGAGAGCTCCCTCAGCAGGCCGCCGCTCCGGCACGGCCGGATGGCGGAGCTGACCCGAAAGCCGCCGAGCAGGCCGGCGAACAGCACAGCGAAGTGCTCGTCCTGCGGCCCGCAGCCCTGCTCCGGCTCCAGTCGGAGCTGGAGGCGCTCGCGGTCGAGGTGCACCACCTCGGTGAGGACGCGACGGACCGCGCCGTCTGGGCGAGGGTCTCGCACGTCCTGCCGGCCATCCTGGCCCAGCTCCAGAGCGTGATGGCGGAGCCCGAGCAAGGCGAGATGCACACCTTCTTCGACTGGATCGCGGAGGGAGGCGCCCTCTCCGAGGACGAGTTGCGGGTCGCGGTCGCCCAGCTGCTCGGATGGGTCGACGGCGTCATCTCCGGCATCCGCGTGGCGATGATCCTCGCCGAGCCGGCGGCCGCACCCGAAGGGGCGGCGGTGAGCGCTTAAGGCGGGCGGCGCGCCGAGAGCCGTGATCGCTCGGCGTGCCCTCACGTCTCCCGCCGGCGCGGGATCAGGCTGAGGCGAGAGACGACCTCGTCGACCATCTCGGCTGCCGAGAATCCGTCATGGCCGGCCCTCGCGGACAGCTCGAGCTCGAGCGGGACGAGAGCAGAACGCTGCACGTCGTCGAGGGTCGCTCAGGCTGACCGAAGGTTCCGCCACTCCACGAGGACGTCGAGGGCGAGGACACCCGAGGGGCTGCAGGAGAGCGGGTTGACGTCGAGCGCATCGAGCTCGTCGCCGGCCTCGGCGGCCAGGTGGGACATGGCGACGACGGCGTCGCACACTGCGTCGAGGTCGACCGCCGCCGATCCTCGGAAGCCGTCGAGCAAGGGACGGATCCGCAACCGGTCGAGGAGCCTGCCCGCTGCGGGGCGGTCGAGCGGGGGGAGTGCCACCACCCGGTCTGCCAGCAGCTCGACGAGGACGCCACCCGCCCCGACCACGACGAGCGGTCCGAGCGTGGGGTCGCGCATGATGCCGAGAGCGAGCTCGACGCCTTGCGGCGCCATCTCGGAGACGTCGACCTCCGGCCCGAGGCGGGCGAGGGAGTCATAAGCGCGAGCCGCCGCCTCCGGTGAGGAGATCCCGAGGATCACTCCTCCCGCCTCCGTCTTGTGTGCGATCCCGCCGACCGCAGTCTTCATCGCGACGGGCATCCCGATCTCCGAGGCAGCCGACACCGCCGCCTCACGGTCGCGAGCACGCACGGTCCGGGGAGTGGCGATGCCGTACGTTTCGAGGAGGGCGAAGGGCTCGAGACTCCTCGCCCGGGCGGCACGGCCTGAATCCAAGACGTGCCCGGGCACCGTGTCCCGGGCGGCGAAGTCGCGGAGCTCGAGCAGGTGCTTCAGGGCGAGCAGCCCGGTCCTGGTGCCTTCGAGCACCGGGATGCCTTCTACGCGCAGGCGCGACGCCGCCCTGCGGTCGAGCGCGCTCGGGACGTGCGACAGTACGCACAGCGGTAGGCCGGTCTCCTGCCACGCCCGCGCGACGGCGTTGCCGTACGACTCGTCGCCGTCGAGCTGGGGCACGAGGTCCACCGCAAAGGCGACGGCGTCGACCGACTCGTCCTCGGCCAGAGCGAGGAGGGATGCGCAGAACAGTTCCTCGGTGGCAGAGCCCGTGCCCCAGACGTCCAACGGGTTGTCCGGTTGGAGCCCGGGGTCGAGGAGGGATGCGAGACGCTTCGTCGTCATGGGGCTGATCTCCGAGAAACCCACCCCCACCTCCTCCGCCACGTCCACGAGGAGCGCCCGTTCCGCACCCGAGTCGAGCACCGCGGCGATGCCCCCTCGCGGGTTCGAGCCGGCTGGCCGTGCCGGCGCGCGCCGTCCTGCCACGAGCAGTTCGAGCGTGTCGCACATCTCCGCGAGGTCCTGCACCCGCAGCACGCCGTGGGCGTCGAAGAGCGCCTCGAAGGCGCCGTCCGAGCCCGCCAGCGCGCCCGAGTGTGCCGCGACCATCGCCCGGCCCGCCTCCGACGCGCCGACCGTGAGGGCGACGACGGGGACGTCGGCCTCGGCTGCGCGTGAAAGGGCGGTGCGGAGGGCGGCGGGAGCGCGGAGGGTCTCGAGGAAAAGGGCGACGACGCCGGTCTCGGGAAGTGAGAGCGCGTACTCGAGGTACTCCGCCGCCGGCGTCACGAGCTCCTGGCCGGAGGAGACGGCGAGCGAGAAACCGAAAGGCCGATCCGTCCGGAGCATGGCGGAGAACGCCGAACCCGAGTGCGTGATGAGCGCGATCGGCCCCGGTGGGAGCGGCGCCCGCTCGAGGTAACCGATGGCTCGCACGTGAGGGGAGACGACACCCATGCAACCGCCGCCGCAGAGCGCCATGCCGGCCGAGGACGCGATGTCCGCGAGGCGTGCCCGGAACGCCGACGAGTCGGTGGGTGACGCGGGGTCGACGGCGCTGCCGTAGATGACGGCGCTCCGGTCCCCGTGGGCGGCCGCTTCGCGCAGCACCGCCTCGAGGCTCGCGTCACCGACGGCGAGGAGCACGAGGTCCACCGGCTCGGCGAGCTCGGCCAGCGATCCGGCTACCGGCAGCCCGCCTATCTGCTCGCCGCGATAGCGCGGGTTCACGAGGTGGATCTCCGGCCGCGCCGGGCTGCGCATCACCTCCGTGAGCAGGCGGTCGCCGAAGCTCCCCGGGCGCGGGGTTGCGCCGACGATGGCGATGCTCTCGGGCTCGAGCAGGTGCTCGAGGCTCACCGCTTGAGCATCGTGCGCGCCCGGCTGCGCCGCTCACCTGCGCGCTTGTCCGCCAACGCAGCCCTTGCGGCCTGCCATCCCGGGATCCCGCAGACGCCGCCGCCGGCGTGAGTCGCCGAGCTGCCGTAGTACAGGCCGGGTACGGGCGTGCGGTAGTCGGCGAAGCCGGGCGCCGGCCGCATGTGGAACAGCTGCTCGACTGACAGCTCGCCGTGGAAGATGTTCCCGCCGACGAGCCCGTACTCCTGTTCCATCTCGTACGGCCCCACGATGTCGCGGTGGATGATCGAGGCCTTGAAGTTCGGGGCGACCTCGTCGTACTGCTCGATGAGCCGGTCGGCGTACGCCTCGAGCTCGGCGGTGTGGGGCTCGTTCGCCCAGTCGGCCGGCACCCACTGGCTGAACAACGACATGATGTGGATGCCCTCGGGAGCAAGCGTCTTGTCGAAGCAGGTCGGGATGACCGAGTCGGAGAACGGCTTCTCGGCGGGCCGGCCCTCCCTCGCGTCGAGGTACGCCCGCTCCATGTACTCCATCGACGGCGCCATCTCGACCGAGCCGGTGTGGTGGGGCTGGAGGTTCGAGCCGGGGTCGGCAGTGAAGTTCGGCAGCTCGGACAAGGCGAGGTTGATCTTCACGACGCCGCTTCGCGTCTTCCAGTGCTCGATGTCGCGGGCGAAGTCGCTCGGGAGGTTGGCCGTCCCGACGTGGTCGAGGAAGGCCGTGCGCGGATGCAGCGTCGTCACCACGACCGGAGCGTGGAGCTCGTCGCCGTTCTCGAGGACGACGCCGGCGGCTCGCTCGCCGCGCACGAGCGTGCGCACGACCCGGGAGTCCGTCCGGATCTCGGCGCCGAAGCCGAGCGCTGCACGCTTCATCGCGTCGGCGACCGCTCCCATGCCGCCCTCGGGGAAGCCCCAGCCGCCGAGGTGGCCGTCACCGACGTCGCCGATCGAGTGGTGCGCCATGACGTAGGCGGTCCCGGGCTCGTACGGCCCGGCCCACGTGCCGATCACGCCGTTCACCGCGATCGGCGCTTTCACCTGCCAGGACTCGAACCAGTCGTCGAGGAGGTCGGCGATCGACATGGTCATGAGTCGGGTCACGTCGGCGATCCTGCGCACGTCGACGCCCCGGTTGCGCCAGGCGAGCCGCAGGAGGTCGGCGAGGTCGCCGGGTCGCTTCGACCCGATCTTCGGCGGGACCTGGAGCAGCATCGGCCCGAGCACGTCCGCGAGGCCACCGAGCCAGGCGTCCCACTTGGGCATCTGCTCTGCGTCGCGTTTCGAGAACTTCGCGATCTCCTCGTAGTTCTGCTTGGCGTCGTCGGCCCAGATCTTGATGGAGGTGCCGTCGGGGAACGCCTGGTAGTACGGCCCCATCGGGTACACCTTGTATCCGTGGCGCTCCAGCTCGAGGTCCTTGATGATCGTCGGGGGGAGCAGGCTCATCACGTAGGACAGCCGCGTCACCTTGAGCTCGGGCGCTTCCGGCCAGGGGCTCTCGGTCGTGGCGGCACCACCTGTCTTGTACCTCGACTCGAGCACCACCGTCCGTAGCCCTGCTCGGGCGAGATAGGCCGCCGCGACGAGGCCGTTGTGGCCGCCCCCGACGACGATCGCGTCGTACTGCTGTGCGCTGCCGTGTCCTGCCATCGCTCCCTCTCCCGATCCCGCTGTCCCGATCCCGCTGTCCCGATCTGCCCTCCGAACCGGCTGCAGCGGTCCCGCTGCTGCGATCCGGTTTGACTGACTGTTCAGTCTAAGTCCTTTGCTAGCATCGCACAAGAGTTGACGAGCTGTGAGCTTCGATCACGCAGACACTGTCGATCGAGGCGTGTGCACGGGTTGCGAGAAGGCGGAGGTGGCCGAGGTGACTACGAGCGAGAGTCTCGAGAGCAGCACCGAGCCCTCCGACGCGCGCCGGGCGCAGATGCTGGCGGCGACGATCGACGTGATCGTCGAGCGCGGGTTCCCGGACACGCGGATCGCCGACGTGGCCGAGCGCGCCGGAGTGAGCCCGGCGCTCGTCATCTACTACTTCAAGACGAAGGACAACCTTCTGTCCGAAGCGATGCGTTACTCCGAGGACGACTGGTACGCGGAGATGGCGCGCCGGACCGCCCACATCGAGTCCGCCGCCCGGAGGCTCGAGGAGGTCGTCGCCATGTCGTGCCTGCCCGACGGCTCTGGCACGTCGCACAGCTCGGGCGATGGGACCGGTGCCGGTGGCGGCGAGTACCTCGGTGAGTCATGGGCACTCTGGCTCGACCTGTGGGCGCAGGCGGTCCGCGACCCTGCAGTCGGCCGGGTACGCGAGGAGTTCGACGAGCACTTCCGCGAGACGATCCGCCAGATCGTGCGCGACGGCGTCGCCTCAGGCGAGTTCACCGGCGTCGACGAGGACGACTTCGCCGTCGGCTATTCGGCGCTGCTCGACGGGCTCGCGATCCAGATCGCGTTGAGCGACCCTGTCGTCACTGCGGACCGCGCGTTCGAGCTGGCGATGCGGGTGGCGTCGCAGCAGCTCGGCATGGCCTGGAAGCCGGGGCGGGCCGGCCGGAAGGCCAAGCCCGCCCCGTCCAAGCGCTGAGCGAGGCGCCTGACTTCTCGAGGCTCTACCAGCCTCCGCTGCCACCTGCGCCGTAGCCACCGCCGCTCGAGCTCGACGAGGACGTCGTCTTCACGACCCACCAGGTTCCGAGCAGGCCCTCGCCCTTTGCCTCACCGGGCTTTGTGTCACCCGTGTAGGTGAAGAGCGGCTTGCCCTGGTAGGTGACCTGGAGCACACCGCCCGGGTCGTGGATGGTGCCGAAGCCGGAGTGCGAGGAGATCTTCTCGGATGCGCTCGTGGCGGTGAGCGGGTGCCACAGCGCGGCGCAGGATCCGGTGCACGCATCTTTGTTCTTCGGATCCTTCGTGTAGTAGTAGAGCGTGTAGCCCTTCGAGTCGACGAGGACCTTGCCGACCTTGGCGACTGTGGCTGCCTTCACGAGGGCTGCCGTCGCCGCGCTGGTCGGGGTGTTGCCTCCGCTCGCCGGGCTGGTCGTTGAGCTGGACGGCGATGCACCGCTCGAGCCGCAGGCAGCGGCCACGAGGGCGACCGCTCCGAGGGCTGCGGCGGCGAGAGCACGACGCCCATGGTGATGCACTGGTCTCATGCCCGGGTGTACGTGCCGGGCGGCTTCGGGGATTTCCCGGCCGACCCGGCAACCTCAGGTCTCGTGATCTCAGGCCGGCACGGGTGCCACGTCCCCGAGCGTCTCCTCGTGGATCTGCTCGACCGTCCCGCCGTCGTTCGCCAGCACGCGCAACGCGTCCGGAGGCAGCACCACCTTGATCGGTGTGCCTGCGACCCAACCGGCGGCGGGGTCGTCGTTGCGGACGACGGATTGCAGCCCTGCGCCGGCGGCCAGGCGCACGACGACCTGGGTCGAGGACCCGAGGAAGACGGTGCGCTCGATCATGGCCGGCACACGGTTGTCTCCCGAGGCCACGAACGCCTCGATTCCGACCCGCTCGGGACGCACGGCGACCTTGACCGGCCCGCTGGCACGGAGGGCGCCACACGTCGACGTCAGGCTGAACTCGCCGATGGTGAGACGGCAGGTCCCGTCACCTCCCGGCGCGGCGACGGCGTCCATCAGGTTCGAGACACCGAGGAAGTCGGCGACATAGGCCGACTCCGGCTCCTCGTAGACCACACGCGGCGGCCCGAGTTGGGCGATCCGGCCGTTCGACATGACAGCGAGGCGGTCCGACATCGTGAGGGCCTCTTCCTGGTCATGCGTCACGTAGAGGAACGTGATCCCGACGCGCTCCTGCAGCGCCTTCAACTCGACCTGCAGCGCCCGCCGCAGCTTGGCGTCGAGCGCCCCGAGCGGCTCGTCGAGCAGCAGCACCGACGGGTTCAGCACGAGCGCCCGCGCGAGGGCCACCCGCTGCTGCTGGCCGCCGGAGAGCTGGCCCGGGCGGCGCCGCTCGTAGCCGGTCAGCTGGACGAGGTCGAGCGCTCCGGCTACCCGCTGCTTGGCCTCGGCCCTCGTGCATCCCTGGTAGCGCAGGCCGAAGGCCACGTTCTCGGCCACGTCGAGAAACGGGAACAGCGCATAGCTCTGGAACACCGTGTTCACCTTGCGCTTGTTGGGTGGCAGGCGCCCGACGTCTGCTCCGTCCAAGATGATCTGGCCGGCCGTCGGCTCCTCGAAACCCGCCACCATCCGCAACGTCGTCGTCTTCCCGCATCCCGACGGCCCGAGGAGGGAGAAGAACTCCCCGCCGTGCACCTCGAGCGAGATGTCGTCGACGGCGTTGTGATCGCCGAAGCGTTTCGTCAGGTTCCGCAAGGTGATGGTGCCGCCGGGCATCAGTCGTGACCTCCTCGGTCGAGCTCCGCCATGTCGTTCACATCCCCGCGATCGTGGTGAGCGCTTCGGCCGTGTTCTTGCGCTCACCGCGTGTCATGAGGCGGTAGCCGACGTAGCCGATGGCAGCGACCACGAGTGAGATCACGAGCATGAGCGTCGCGAGGGCGTTCAAGGCCGGGCCGGCAAGCCCCCCGTGCACGTTCGAGTAGATGGCGACGGACACGGGCTGGGTGGCGGCGGTCGAGGACAGCTGCTCGACGATGACGAAGTCGTCGATCACGCCCGCGAAGACGAGGACGGCGCTCGCGAAGATCGCCGGCATCAGCATGGGCATCAAGACGCGCCAGAGTGCCTTCAGGCGCGAGGCGCCGAGGTCGGCCGCCGCCTCCTCGTAGACCCGGCCGATCGTGACGAGGCGAGAGCGGACGACGATCGCCGGCCAGGACAGGTTCCAGACGACGAGCCCGGCCACCTCGGCAGTCGTCCCGAGCGGCAGGAAGTGGAGGAGGTCGGTGACGACGAAGAAGAGGGCGATCGCGAGCAGCAGCTCGGGGACGACGAACGAGAAGATCATCACGAAGTTGAGCGCGGAGGCCGTCCGAGTGCGCCAACGGTCGATGCCGATCGCGAACGCGACCCCGATCGGCACGGTGATGAGGGTCGTGAGCCCGGCCAGCACCAGTGTCTGGACGAAGGCCTGGTGGAGCTCTGCGTTGTGGAGCACGGACTGCGTAGGGTCGGTGACGTACCACCGCCACGAGAAGCCCTGCCAGGTTGCCTGTGCTTTCCCGCTGTTGAACGAGAAGAGGACGGCGATGCCGATCGGGATGATGGACCAGATGAGGTAGAGCCAGGTGAAGGTCTCGAGGAAGACGGCGCGCCGGCGCAGCCGAGCGATGATCGAAGACCGGCGGACCGCGGCGGGTGGTGTACGTGCACCGGCGGCGGGGCTCGGGGCGAACAGCTCCTCGCCGGCGGCACCGGTCGCGTCCGGAAGGGTGACGGCCATCAGATGTTCTGCCTCGACGCCCGGGCGGTCGAGATCGAGTAGTAGAGCATGGGGACCAGGAGCACGACGAGGAGCAGGAGCGCGAGCGCTGCACCTTGGCCCTGTTCGCCCGGCTGGCCGAGTTGGCCCTCGATGACGTTCCCGATCATGGTCGTGCCGGGCGCGGCCGAGAGCAGCTGGTTCGTGTAGTAGTCGCCGAGCATCGGGAGCACCGTGATGAAGCTGCCGGCGATGATCGTCGAGCGCGAGAGGGGGAGCGTCACGCGGAGGAACGTCTTCGTCCTCGAGCAGCCGAGGTCCCGCGCGGCCTCGAGCAGGCTCGGGTCGATCCGGTCGAGACCCGCGTACAGCACGACGATGAGGTAGGGGATGTAGCCGTAC
>JAJYGW010000327.1 GCA_021790615.1 Actinomycetes bacterium
GACTGCCGACGCGCTCTCGTGCGTGTGTGTGAGGGAGACGGACCAGGCGCCGACCCCGAGGGAGGCGGCGAGCGCCGCCGCCTTGCCGCTGACGTGGAGCTCCGGGGCGCCGCTGCGCAAGCGGCGCACCTCCACGTCGCCGAAGGGGAATGCGCCTATCCCGACCCCGAGCGCTTTCATCGTCGCCTCCTTCGCAGCGAAACGAGCCGCCAGTCCCGGCACCGGGTCCCTCCTCCTCGAGAGCGAGGCGCGCTCTCCGTCGGTGAAGAGCCGGTCGGCGACACCCGGTCGCCGGGCGAGGACGCGGCGGAAGCGATCGATCTCGACGAGGTCGATGCCGATCCCGATCACCGGGATCACTCGACCGTGACGACCTTCGCGAGGTTGCGGGGGCGGTCGACGTCGTTGCAACGCGCCTTTGCCACCGCGTAGGCGAGCACCTGCAGCGGCACGACCGCGACGGCCGGCGAGAGCAGCTCGTCTGTGTGCGGCACCTCGAGCACGAGGTCGGCGAGGCGCGCGATCTCGTCGTCGCCTTCGTCGGCCACGACCACCACCGTCGCGCCGCGGGCACGGACTTCTTCGATGTTGGCGAGGAGTTTTGGCCAGAGACGACCACGGGTCGCCACGACCACGACGACGGCGTCGCGATCGATGAGGGAGATCGGGCCGTGCTTCATCTCCCCCGCCGGGTAGGCCTCCGCCCGCACGTAGGCGAGCTCCTTCAGCTTGAGAGCTCCCTCGAGGGCGATCGGGTATCCGATGTTGCGGCCGAGGAAGAAGACGTCGTTCACCGAGGCGAGTCTCGTGGCGACGCTCGTGTACTCCGGGATGCGGTCGAGTGCCTCCCTCACGCCGTCCGGCAGCGCGGTGATCCGGCCAGCGATGGCCGCCACCTCCTCGGCCGCGAGGGTGCCGCGGATGCGTGCCAGATGGAGGGCGAACACCTGGAAGAGCACGATCTGGGCGAGGTGGCACTTCGTGGAGGCGACGCCGATCTCGGGGCCGGCGCGCGTGTAGAGGACGGCATCGGCTTCACGCGACATGAGCGAGTCGACGACGTTCGTGATGACGAGGGTCTTCGCTCCGCGGCGCTTCGCCTCGCGCATGGCGTGGTACGTGTCGACGGTCTCGCCCGACTGGCTGATCGCGACGACGAGCGTCCGCTCGTCGAGGACCGGCTCGCGGTAGCGGAACTCGCTCGCGATCTCCGCCGTGGCCGGGATGCGTGCCCAGGTCTCGAGCGCCATCCGCCCCACGGTCCCGGCGTGGTAGCTCGAGCCGCAGGCGACGACCACGACCCGATCGAACGAGCGCAGCTCCTCCTCGCTGAAGGCCAGCTCCTCGAGCTCCGTCGTGCCCTCGGGGTGGATCCGCCCGAGCAACGTGTCGGTGAGGGCGTGAGGCTGCTCGTGGATCTCCTTCGACATGAAGTCCTCGTAGCCCTCGAGCTGTGCGGCCCGGACCCCCCACGACACCCGGATCGGCGCCGGCTCGACGGGCTTCCCGTCGGTGTCCACGACCGAGATGGAGCCGGGCCTCACCTCGGCGACGTCGCCGTCGGCGAGCGCGTAGACCTCACGGGTGGTGCCGAGGACGGCGGCGATGTCGGAGGCGACCACGCCGACGGTGGCCGTGCGGCCGACGATGAGCGGTGAGGTGTTGCGCGTGGCGACGATCGTCCCCGGCTCGTCGGTGCTCACGACCGCGAGGGCGAAGTCGCCCCGGAGCATGGTCGCCACGTGGCGCATGGCCTCGGCGAGGCCGGAGCCGGAGTCGAGCTCGGCCTCGATGAGGTGTGCGACGACCTCGCTGTCGGTCTCCGAGGTCAGGTGGTGGCCGGCGGCATCGAGCTTGGCGGCGAGCTCCCGGTGGTTCTCGATGATGCCGTTGTGCACGATCGCGACGCGCCCGGAGCAGTCGAGGTGGGGATGGGCGTTCGCCTCCGTCGGCGGACCGTGCGTGGCCCAGCGGGTGTGGCCGAGGCCGCTCGCGGCGGCGGGTGCTCCGAGTGCCGCCTCCTCGAGCTCGCGGATCGACTGCGCCCGCACGGCCGCCCGGCGGCGCCAGATCTCGCTCGTGCCGCCGGTCCCGGTCACGAGAGCCACGCCTGCGGAGTCGTAGCCGCGGTATTCGAGGAGGGTCAGCCCCTCGATGAGGTCACGAAGCGGATCCGCCGATCCGGTGACCCCGATGATCCCACACATGGCACAGAGGCTACTCAGGCCGGCCCGGCGCCAACCCCCACCCGCGCACGAGCGTGGCCTGCGGGAACATGTGAGACTCGGGTCGTGGCCAAGCATCCGATGCGTCCCGATGACCTGCGGCTCCTCCATTGGCCGCAGGACCCCAGGGTGTCGCCCGACGGCGACGAGGTTGCGTGGACGGAGGTGACGCTCGACCTCGAGCGGGACGAGCCGGTCTCGAGCGTCATGGTGGCGGCAGGTGATGGCTCAGGAGCGGTGCGGCGTTTCTCCGAGGGGCCGCACGATCTGCACGCCCGATGGTCGCCCGACGGTCGCTACCTCGCCTATCTCTCCGCCTCCGACGGGCCGCCGGCGCTGAAGCTGGCGCCGCTCGCCGGCGGCTCGCCGGTCTCGGTCGATGCTCCTGGGCCGGTGACGGGTTTCGCGTGGTCTCCGGCGGGCGATCGGCTCGTCCTCGTCGTGAACGTCGGCGGTGCGCCGCCGAACGCGGACGACCCGCGGTCTCGCAACGCTCCGCGCGTCGTCCGCGGCCTCTTCAGCCGTCTGGACGGGGCCGGCTGGCTGGAGGGGCGCGACCATCTCTTCGTCCACGACGTCGAGGGGCGCTCGACCACCCAGCTCACGAACGGCGACTTCGACCACGCCAGCCCGGCCTGGTCACCGGACGGGTCGACCATCGCGTTCTGCTCGAACCGGTCGCGCCGTCGCGACGACGCGCTCGGCAAGGGAGACCTCTGGACGATCTCGGCCCGCGCCGGGCGCGGCCGCCGCTCCCCGATCCGAGTCGCCGGCGACATCGCCGGGCCGGGACACGTCTCGTATTCGCCGGACGGCACCCACATCGCGTTCACCGGAGTCCTCGGCACGGAGCAGACGGCGGCGCGGGACGAGCGCCTGCTCGTCGTGCCCTCGGATGGTTCGGCAGCGCCCGAGGCGATCGCCCCTGGTGTCGACCGCCCGATCGGCGTCTCCTTCGGCCCTACGCCCTACGCCTGGATCGGCAACGACGAGCTGTTGTTCATCGTGTCGGACCACGCCGCCGTCCATCTCTACCGCTCGCGCCTCGGCGAGCGCTCCGCACGTCTCGTCGTCGGCGGAGACCGCCTCGTCTCGGGCATCACCGTCCCGGCGGCCGGCGGTGCCGCCGCCACCGGCGCGGGCGGTGCCGCCGGTCGGATCGCCTTCACCTCGGGCTGGATCGACGCACCCCAAGAGGTGTTCACGCTCGAGATCGGGCGGCGTGGACGCCAGCCGGTGCAGGTGAGCAGCGCGGGGGACGAGATGCGGAGGGCAGTAGCTCTGCTTCCGGCCGAGCGTTTCCGGGCGGAGGCGCCCGACGGGCTCGAGATCGAGTACCTCGTCGTCCGCCAGGCTCGCCGGGCAGGCAAGGCTGCTGCGAAGCCACCGTTGTTCGTCGAGATCCACGGCGGCCCGCACATGCACCACCCCATGGCCGAAACGTTCGTCAACTACCAGATCCTCGCCGGCGCCGGCTACACGCTCGTGCTGCCGAACCCCCGTGGGAGCACGAGCTACGGCGAGAAGTTCACTGCCCTAGGGCGCGGCGACTGGGGTGACGGCCCACTCGGCGACGTGCTCGCCTGCGCTGACGACGCCATCGAGCGCGGGCTCGCAGATGGTGGTCGCCAGTTCGTCGGCGGGTACTCCTTCGGCGGCTACCTGTCCTCCTTCGCAGTCGGCCGGACGTCCCGCTTCAAGGCGGCGACCATCGGTGCCCCGGTCACCGACCTCGTGAGCATGTTCGGCACGTCGGACGCGAACGTCTACTTCGGTGACGCGCTCGACGGCGATCCCTGGACTTCCCTCGAGTCGTTCCGGCAACAGTCGCCGGTGACGCACGCGGGCGAGGTGAAGACACCTGTGTTCCTCTTCGTGAACGAGGGGGACCTGCGGTGCCCGCCGGGACAGGCAGACCAGTTCTACTCCGCCCTCAAGTACCACGGAGTCGAGATCGAGTACGCCCGCTACCCAGGCGGCTCACACATGTCGTTCTTCCCGATGGCCGGGGCGCCCTCGCAGAACGAGGACCGCCACCGGCGGATACTCGACTGGTGCGCCCGCCACGGCGGGCTGCCACAGGAGCACTGAGCGCTCAGGCGAGCTCCTGCTCGATCATCGCGGCCATCCGGTTGGCGAGCTCCTCGGCCAGATCGTGGCTCGCCGCCTCGACCATGACGCGCACGCAGGACTCCGTCCCGCTCTTGCGGAGGAGCACCCGACCGGCCTCACCCAGGTCGGCCTGGACCTCCTCGGCGAGCGCCCACACCTTCTCGGCCTCGTCGAGCCGGCTCGGCTCGGGCACCCGAACGTTCACGAGCACCTGTGGGAGACGCTGCATCGACACTGCGGCCAGGTCGGCGAGGGTGCGGTCGGTGCGACCGAGGAGCTCGAGCAGCATGAGGGACGTGAGGATCCCGTCGCCCGTCGAGGCGTGGCGCCTGAAGATGAGGTGGCCAGACTGCTCGCCGCCGAGGACGTATCCGCCCGCCTCCATGGCGTCGGCGACGTGGCGGTCGCCGACGGGTGTCTCGACGACGGAGATCCCCTCGGAGCGGAGGCGGAGGCGCAGACCCAGGTTGCTCAGCACGGTGACGACGACCGTGTCGCCCGTGAGCGTTCCGGACCGCCGGAGGTCCGCCGCGAACATGGCGATGAGGTGGTCGCCGTCGACGACCCCGCCCTCGTGGTCGACGGCCAGCATGCGGTCGGCGTCGCCGTCGAAGGCGACGCCGAGGATCGCCCCGCGCTCGCGGACCGTCTCGATGAGCGGGCCGAGGTGCGTCGAGCCGCAGGCCTCGTTGATGTTCGTTCCGTCGGGCTCGACAGCCCTCAGGTGGTGACGGAGACCGAGCTGCTCGAACACCGCCGGCGCCACCTCGGCCGCGGCGCCGTTCGCACAGTCGACCACCACCTCGCCCGCGGGCATGGCGCGGCCGGCCACGATCGACACGAGACGCTCGACGTAGACGTGGCGTCCCGACGCGTCCGCGACGATCGAGCCGACGGCGGCTCCGCCTCCGGCGCCGGCCTCGTCGGCCGTGCCGGCACGCCGGATCTCCTCGAGCTGGGATTCGACGGCTTCTTCCGCCTCCCGGGAGAGCTTGGTCCCGCCGGCACCGAACAACTTGATGCCGTTGTCGGCGAATGGGTTGTGGGAAGCAGAGATCATCGCGGCCGGCGTTCCGCGCTCGCTGGCGAGCCACGCCACACCCGGAGTCGGGATCACACCGAGGTCGACCACGTCACGACCCTCTGAAGCGAGCCCGGCCGACAGGGCAGCCTGGAGCATGGCGCCCGAGCGACGCGTGTCACGGCCGACGAGCCAGGTCGTGCCGTTGATGGAGCGTGCCGCAGCCCTGCCGAGAGCGAGGGCGAATTCCGGCGTCAGCTCAGTGTTGGCGACTCCGCGGATCCCGTCGGTGCCGAACTGAAGCGGCACGAGCGAACAACCAGTGCGATCAGCGCTTGGAGTACTGCGGGGCCTTGCGGGCCTTCTTGAGCCCGTACTTCTTGCTCTCCTTCTCACGGGCGTCGCGAGTGAGCATCCCCGCCTTCTTGAGGGAGCCGCGCAGCTCGGGGTCGACCTCGATGAGCGCCCGGGCGATGCCGAGGCGGAGCGCTCCTGCCTGGCCGGACACGCCGCCACCGTCGATCGTCGCGTCGACGTCGTATTCCTCGGAGCGGTTGACGTGGCGGAGCGGTTCGCTCGCAAGCATCCGGTGCGAGGCAGACGGGAAGTACTCCTCGAACGACCGCTTGTTGATGGTGATCGCGCCCTGTCCCGGGCGGAAGCGGACGCGGGCGACGGCTTGCTTGCGACGACCGGTGGCCTGCACGAGCGGCTTCGGCATCAGTGGTGCAACCTCTCCTTCGTTTCTTTTGTGGCCCTCGTGGCCTTCTCCGCCCCCATCAGGACGCCCGCCGAACGGCTTGCGGGATCTCGAGCTGCTTGGGCACCTGCGCAGCGTGCGGGTGCTCCGGACCGGCGTACACCTTCAGCTTGTTCAGCATCTTCCGGCCGAGCGGCCCCTTCGGCAGCATGCCCTTCACGCTCTTGCGGATCAGCTCTTCCGGCTTGGTCCGGAGCAGCTCGGCGTAGCTGGTGGCTGTGAGACCGCTCGGGTAGCCGCTGTGGCGGTAGGCGAAGGACGTCTCGGCCTTGTTCGCGCTGAGCACGACCTTCGCCGCGTTCACGACGATGACGTGGTCGCCGGTGTCGATGTGCGGGGCGAAGATCGGACGGTGCTTGCCGCGCAGGATGCGCGCGACCTCGGTCGACAGGCGGCCGAGGACCATGTCCTCGGCGTCGACGACGTACCAGACGCGCTCGATCTCACTCGGTTTGGGGGAATAGGTGCGCACGATCGTCCTTGGTCAGGCCCGCGGGCCATGCCGGTAGCCGGTAGGGAGGCGCGCAGCCGAAGGCTTAGCGCCGCCTGACCAGGATAATGGGTCTGCGACCCCTCTTCAAACGCGCGGCGGCCGGCGACGTCCTGGCTTCACAGAATGGAGGCGGGCGCGCCGGCGGTCAACTTGTGAAGCCGGCGTGTCGCCGGGGTGCATGGTGATCGTCGACTGCAGCTGGGGCGACAAGATGATCTCCCACCAGGCGTCGTAGCCGGTGGCGCCGGCCGCGGAGGCGGCCCGTGGGGGTGGATACGGCGCGTGAGCATGTGCGTGGGGATCTCCTTCTGACGCTCCTCATCTTCCTCGGAGGTGCGGAGCGGGACTGGCGTCTCGCTGAAGCCGGACGGCCCGAATTCGAACGCCGGCTCTGCCAGCTCCTCGAGGCTCGACCACCGCGCCGCCGCCTGCGCCGACCCACGGTCAGCCGGTCAACACGCCGCCAGGCACGAGCTCCTCCGGATAGCGCACGAGCATCAGGCAGAGGCCGCCTGGTGGCGCCGGCGACGCCAGCTGCGCCCGGCCACCCCCGCTACGCCGCAGCAGCGCGTGCACATCGGCACCTGTGATCTTCCCCCGTCCGGCAGCGACGAGGAGCCCCACGATCGAGCGCACCATCTGATGGCAGAACGCGTTGGCCTCGATCTCGAAACTCAACCGCTCCCCGCACCCGCCCCGCTCCCACCGCACGTCGGTGACTCGCCGCACGATCGGCCCGTGGTGGCCCGGAGGCCTCCGGCAGAACGCCGCGAAGTCGTGCTCGCCGAGCAACGCGTCGGCACCGATCCGCAGCGCCGCGAGCTCGAGCTCGCCCGGGACGTGCCAGGTGGTGTGGCGAAGGAGCGGATCAGGCGAGGGCGTGCGCAGGATCTCGTACCGGTAGCGGCGGGCGACAGCCGAGTGCCGGGCGTCGAAGCCCTCCGGGGCCAGCAACGCCCGCTTCACGACGATCTCCGGGCCGCACTGGGTGGAGAGCGACCGGGCGAGCCGCACGAGCTCGCCGGGGCCTTCCCCGGCGCCGCCCATCCAGCGGGCGAGCCCCTCAGCCGGCACGTCGAAGTGGACGACCTGCCCGGCCGCGTGGACCCCGGCGTCCGTGCGGCCGGCACACACAAGACCGACCGGCGTGCTGACCGGTGTACCGGCGGACCTGCCGAACATCTTCGACAACGCCGCCTCGAGGCGTCCTCCGGCCGTTTCGACCCCGGGCTGGTCCTGGGCGGCGAACCCACGGAAGCCCGACCCGTCGTAGGCCACGAGCGCCATGACGCGACGAAGCGGCCCACTCGGGGCCGCTTCTCCGGACGCTTCGAGCTCGAAGAGCCGCTCAGTCAAACGATCACCAGTTCACCGAGTCAAACCGGAGCAATCCGGGTCAAACGGTCACACGAACTCGACCTTCGCCATGGGCGCCGAATCGCCATGGCGAGGTCCGAGCTTCAAGATCCGCAGGTATCCACCAGGGCGATCGGCGTAGGCGGGACCGATCTCCTCGAAGAGCTTGTGCGCCATGTCCTTGTCCCGGATGAACGCGACGACCTGGCGCTGGTTGTGGATGCCGCCCTTCACGGCCTTCGTGATGAGCTTCTCTGCGACCGGGCGCAACGCCTTCGCCTTCGCCTCGGTCGTCTCGATCGGCTGGGGGTAGGCGGCGACGAGGGAGGCGACGAGGTTGCCCATCATCGCCTTCTGGTGCGCGGCATCCCCGCCGAAACGGCGAGCCTTCCGAGGGGTCGCCGGCATCAGAACGCTCCGCTTCCCTCGCGCAGCGCGAGCCCGCGCTCGTCGAGGCGCACGAGCACCTCGTCGAGGGACTTCTGGCCGAAGTTCGTGATCGCGAGCAGCTCGTCCGGGGTGCGCTGGATCAGCTCGCCGACCGTGTTGATCTGCGCCCGCTTCAGGCAGTTGCGAGGCCGCTCGGACAGGTCGAGGTCCTCGATCGGCAGGTCGAGATCCGGCGAGCCGCTCGTTGCCGTCCCTGCCTCGCCGAGCTCGAGCCCGTGGCCTTCCTCTGCCAGCTCGGCGACGAGGGAGAGGAGTCCCCGCAACGTCTGACCGGCGGAGGCGAGCGCTTCGCGGGGAGAGATGGAACCGTCGGTCTCGATGTCGAGGACGAGACGGTCGTAGTCCGTCGAGACCTCGACACGGGTCGCCTCGACCTCGAAGGCCACACGGCGGACCGGTGAGTAGATCGCGTCGACCGGGACGACGCCGATCGTGGACGACGCCTGCTTGCGCTCGGCCGCGGCGTAGCCCCTGCCACGCTCGACCGTGACGTCGAGGGCGAGCTTGCCCTTCGCGTTCACCGTGGCGATGTGCAGCTCGGGGTTGAGCACCTCGATGTCGGAAGTCGTCTGCAGGTCGGCACCGGTCACATCCGCCGGTCCCTTCACGTCGATGCGCATGGTGACGGGCTCGTCGGAGGACGAACGGAGGACGAGGTCCTTCAGGTTGAGGATGATGTCACTCACGTCCTCCTTCACACCGGGGATGAACGTGAACTCGTGCAGCGCCTCGTCGAAGCGGACCTGCGTGACCGCAGCTCCAGGGATCGAGGACAGCAGCGTGCGCCGCAGGGAGGCGCCGAGTGTGTGGCCGAACCCCGGGTCGAGTGGACCGATGGCGAAGCGCTGCCGGTGCTGGTCGGCCTCCTCGAGCGGCTCGACGGTCGGGCGCTGGATGATGAGCATGTCTTGCTGAGCTCCTTGTGAGCGTTCTGTGTTGGCTACTTCGAGTACAGCTCGACCACGAGCTGCTCACGGACCTGGGTGTCGATCTGCTCGCGCACCGGGGCGGCGAGCACGCGTACGGAGTGCCCGTTGTCGAGGGTCTCGAGCCACGCCGGCGGGCGCCGGTCGAGGATGTCCTGGTTGTGACGGATGACGATGAAGTCCTTGGCCTTCTCCGAGAGCTCCACGACGTCGCCGCGGC
>JAJYGW010000211.1 GCA_021790615.1 Actinomycetes bacterium
TCTCCTGCCCGGATGGGTGCCGTCACCGGCTCCGCCGCGCCGTTCGGCTCGGTCGCGGGGAAGACGTCACGGGGCGTGAAGGTGCTCGGGCGAGGGTGGTCCGCGATCGTCGTGACGGCACCGACAGCGATCCGCTCGCCGATGCTCCGAGCACTCCTCCGGTCCTCTCCGAAGCTCGCCGGCGGACGCCTCGTCTCGACGAGCCTGGTGAACGTGCTCGTCCTGGCGAACGGGCGGATGCTCATCGGCGCCGTGACCCCCGGAGCGCTTGCCGCCGCCGCGTCGCAGCTGGCACCTTGAGCGTCCCGACCCGGGAAGCCTCCAAGACCGGATCGCCCGGGCCGACGCCGGACGGCGTGGCGATCGAGACGTCCGGACTGACCAAGCGCTTCGGCTCCCAGACCGTGGTGGATGGGCTCGGTCTCGTCGTCCCCGAGGGGTCGGTGTTCGGGTTCCTCGGACCGAACGGCTCGGGGAAGACCACCACGATCCGCATGCTGCTCGGGTTGGCGTTCCCGACCGCGGGCCAGGTTCGCCTCCTCGGCAGGGAGGTGCCCGCGCTTGCGGGTGAGGCGCTGGCGGAGGTGGGTGCCGTCGTGGAAGGCCCCGCCTTCTACCCCTGGCTCTCCGGGCGGGAGAACTTGATCCGCCTCGACCGTGTCGGGCCGCCTCCCGCAGGCAGCACCCGGAAGGAGGCGGCGGCGACCCGCGAGCAGCGAGTGGAGGCGGCGCTCGGTCGCGTGGGCCTGCTCGCCGCGGGCGAGAAGGCCGTGCGCAAGTACTCCCTCGGGATGCGCCAGCGGCTCGCGATCGCAGCGGCGCTGAGTCGGCCCTGCCGGCTCGTGGTGCTCGACGAGCCGACGAACGGGTTGGACCCACAGGGCATGCGGGAGGTCCGCGGGTTGCTCCGCCGCCTTGCGGACGACGGCACCACCGTGTTCCTCTCGAGCCACCTCCTCGCCGAGGTGGAGCAGGTCTGCACGCATGCCGGCATCATGAGCCAGGGGCGACTCGTCGCCTCGGGCTCCCTCGACGAGCTCCGGGCCGGCCAGCGCGTGGTTGCCAGGGTGGAGACGCCCGATGTCGACCTCGCGGTGCGGACCCTCGACGGCATGGCACGGTTCGGACCGGCTCGGCCCGACGGCCCGGACTCCCTCGTGGTGGAGCTGCTCGCCGGCGCACCCGAGGAGCTGGCGGCCGCGCTGGTCACCGCGGGCGTTCGCCTCCGTGGTCTCGCGAGCTCCCGCCCGAGCCTCGAGGACGCGTTCGTCGCGCTGACCGGGGAGGGCTTCGATGTTGCGGGCTGAACTCGTCCTGCTCTTTCGCCGGCGCAGGACTCTCGTGTTGCTCGGGGTGCTCGCCCTGCTCCCGATCCTCGCCGGGCTGGCGCTCCGATTCTTCGGGAGCCCGCACGGCGGGGGCGGGGGCGGGCCGGCCTTCTTCAACCAGGTGACGAACAACGGGGTCTTCCTCTCGCTGGCCGCACTCACCGTCGCGAGCGGCTTCTTCCTCCCCCTCACGGTCTCGATCGTCGGCGGGGACACCATCGCAGGCGAGGCAGGTCTCGGGACGCTGCGCTACCTCCTCGTCCGCCCCGTGGGGCGGACTCGGCTGCTCGCGGCCAAGCTCGTGTCGGCCCTGGCTTACTGCCTGGTCGCGGCGATCGACATCGCCGTCGTGGGGCTGATCGCCGGCTCGATCCTCTTTCCCGTGGGGTCGCTCACGACGATCTCGGGTTTCCAGATCTCGCTCGTCGACGGGATCGGGCGGGCACTCCTCGCGGCGGTCGTCCTCGGTGTGTCCATGTTCGGCGTTGCCGCGATCGGGCTGTTCGTCTCGACGCTGACCGAGACGCCCGTCGGCGCGATGGCGGGCACGGCCGGCTTCTTCATCGCGAGCCTCGTCATCGGGGGGATCTCCCAGCTGAGCTTCCTCCACCCGTACCTGTTCACGGAGCACTGGGACGCCTTCGCGGACCTGTTTCGCGTGCCGATCTCCTGGGGCGGCATCGTGTCCGACCTCGAGCTCCAGCTCGGTTGGGGACTGGTGGCTGTGCTCGCGGCGTGGGCACGCTTCACGACGTCCGACGTGCTCGCCTGAGCCGGCCCCATCGGGTCCGGGGAACCGGCCAGCGTCCCGTTGAGATGACGCGCTCCGTCGACGAAATCCATGGGATGTGGGCGCGTCCACGCCCTATTCCGTCAGGCTCCGCCGGGACGGGGGTAGGGTCAGGAGGGCGCCCGAGACCGGTCGTGCAGGGGCGGGCGATCCCGGATGGGATCGCCACGGCACGGCTCGCCGAGGCCTGCTACGGGTCATGCTGCGCCGCGAAGCGGGTTGTGGCCGGGAGAGGAGGGGATGTGGACGGCGAGGCCGGACGAGATGGCGTGAGCACCCGGCGGGGAGGTCGAGCCCGCGGCGCCGCGGTCCCCGGAGCCGGCGCGGATGCGGAGGCCGTCCACGGACAGACGATCCACGGGGAGAGCACCTGCGGGGAGAGTGCCCACGGAGGAAGGAACGGTGCGGCGCGCTCGGGAGGGGCGGAGGTCGACGAGGGGGAGGAGCCGTGCGCGGAGACGGGCGCCTCCTTCCCGGCGGCAGCGGGAGCGGCCCCCCCGGGCCACACCGACCGGAGCGCTGGCTCGGGGGACCACGTGCGACGCCGCCGAGGCAACGCCGAACCCGTGGTGCTGGACGACGTCTCCAAGCGGATCGTCGAGGAGCTCCAGGTCGACGGGCGGCGGAGCTACTCGGCACTGGCGCGCACGATCGGGCTCTCGGAAGCGGCCGTCCGCCAGCGCGTCCAGCACCTCCTGCGAGCCGGGGTGATGCAGATCGTCGCCGTCACCGATCCCCTCATGCTGGGATTCACTCGCCAGGCGCTGATCGCGGTTCGAGTCGAAGGTGACGTGCGCGCCGTGGCGGCGGCCCTCGTCGCCGTGCCCGAGATCGACTACGTCGTCATGTGTGCCGGCGCCTACGACGTCCTCGCCGAGGTGGTCTGCGAGGACGACGACCACCTGCTCGTGATCCTGAACGAGACGATCCGGGCGATCCCGGGGGTCCGCGACACGGAGACCTTCGTCTACCTCCGGCTCGCCAAGCAGACCTACACGTGGGGCACCCGTTAGGCAGCCAGTTCCGCCCCACGGACACGGCTAGCGTCTCCGGTATGGGGGATGTCGTCGAGTCCGCTCCCAGCGAGGTCTTCCTCGACGACCGAGTGCCCCTCGACGAACGGGTGCTCCTCGACGACGCGGGGGGCAGCGGGTCGAGCCCGCGCTCGGCCCCGGCTCGCGGCGATCACGACGACCGAGCCGCCGCCGTCGCGCCGAGCCAGTTCCGGCGGAGGGGGCCGCGCTGGTGGCGCCTCCTGCGCCGCGCGTTCGAGCTGGCGCTGGTCGGCGGCGGCGCCTACGCCCTCTACTCCGAGCGGCGGGCGGTCGGGGAGGGGGCGGCGTTGCTCGTCCAGCTCCGCTGGGAGTGGGTCGTCGTGGCAAGCATCGCCGAGGTCGCCTCGATGGTCGTCTTCGCGCGTCTCCAGCGGGCGCTCCTTCGCGCCGGCGGGGTGCGGCTCTCGCTCTGGCCGATGGTGGAGATCACCCTCGCTGGCAACGCGCTCGCCGTCTCGCTGCCCGGGGGTGCGGCGTGGTCGGCCGGGTTTGCGTTCGCCCAGCTCCGCCGACGCGGTGCCTCACGGATGTTGTCCATCTGGGTACTGCTGGTCGCCGGTGCGCTCTCGAGCTTCGCGCTGTTCGTCCTCCTGGTGCTCGGGGTGGAGCTGGCCGGCCGGCGTGGGCCCGCGAGCGAGTTTCGCCTCGCAGGGCTCGTGCTGGCGGCGATCCCGGTGGTCGTCGGCGTGCTCGCCGTCGTGATCAGCCGTTCCGGGTGGGCGGCGACCACGGCACGCCGCGCGCTCGGGATGCTCGAGCGCGCGGCGTGGGGGGCGTGGGCTCGTCGCTTGGGAGCCGCCGCCTGGGAGCGGGCGACGGCGGTCCGCTTGCGACCGCGGGAGTGGCTCTCGGCCTTCGGCCTCGGCGGGCTCAACTGGGTCGAGGACGCGGGCTGCCTGGCCGCATCGATCCTGGCAGTGGGTGGCGGGATCCCCTGGCCCGGCGTGCTCGTCGCCTACGGGGTCGCCCAGATCGGCGCCAGCCTGCCGATCACCCCGGGTGGGCTCGGTGTCGTCGAGGGCAGCCTCACGTACGCGCTGATCCTCTACGGGATGCCGGTGCGGGACGCCATCGCGGCGGTCCTCCTCTACCGGATCATCAGTTTCTGGGCACTGGTACCGATCGGCTGGGGCGCGTGGGGGCTGCTGCGCTGGGCGGGCCGGCGGCGCGAGCACGAGCACCCCTGGGCCCTCCCGAGCGCCTGAGCGCGTTCGCCCGCGGACGCCGCCGGCCCGTCCAGGAGGAGTGGGGTGGGTCTGCGACTAGCATCAGGTCGTCGCCGCAGCTCGCGGCGCCCCCCCAGAAGTCCGTCACGGCTCGTCGCGTCGGTCTTCCCGTCCGACTGGAGCAGTGATGACCACCCAGACCTTCCTCGACCTCGGCGTCCCCGCGCGCCTCGTTGCCTCGCTCGCCGAACGCGGGATCATCGAGCCGACCCCCATCCAGGCTGCCACCCTCCCCGACGCGCTCGCCGGGCACGACGTCTGTGGTCGGGCCCCGACCGGCTCCGGGAAGACGCTCGCGTTCGGGCTGGCCCTCGCGCTGCGAGCGGAGCAGGGGGCGTCGCGGCGCCCGAGCGCGATGGTCCTCGTGCCGACCCGCGAGCTCGCGAGCCAGGTCCAGCGGGAGCTGGCCCTCGTCTGGCAGTCGTCTCCGCGCAGGGTGCTCGCGATCTACGGGGGCGTCGGCTACGGCGGTCAGCAGGCCAGCCTGTCACGGGGTGTCGACGTCGTCGTCGCCACGCCCGGTCGGGCACTCGATCTCGTGGAAAGGCGCGCGCTCGATCTCTCGTCGGTCGGGCTGGTGGTGGTCGACGAGGCCGACCGGATGGCCGACATGGGCTTCCTGCCTGCCGTGCGGAAGCTCGTCGACGCGACCGCACCGGCCCGCCAGACCCTGCTGTACTCGGCAACCCTCGACGGGGAGGTCGACGCCCTCGTCCGTCGCTACCAGCGTTCCCCACGCCGCCACGAGGTGGTCGTGCCCGAGGCGGACCAGGGCGAGGTCGCCCACCTGTACTGCGAGGCGGAGCGGCCGCAGCGGGTTGGCCTGACCGCCGGCCTGATCGCAGCCCACGGACGGACCATCGTCTTCTGCCGGACCCGCCACGGCGTCGATCGGGTGACGCGCCAGCTCGGCCAGCTGGGCGTCGCCGCGGTCCCGATACACGGGAGCCGCAGCCAGGCGCAGCGCGAGCGGGCGCTCAGCGCCTTCAGCGCGGGTGGCGCAGACGCCCTCGTCGCGACGGATGTCGCGGCACGAGGCATCCACGTCGACGACGTTGCGTGCGTGGTCCACTTCGACCTGGCCACCGACGCCAAGGACTACGTGCACCGGTCCGGCAGGACCGGCCGAGCCGGCGCCGACGGTGTGGTCGTGTCGCTCGTCGCGTCGGCGGAGCGGACAGGGCTTCGCGCCCTCGAGCGCGGCCTCGGGTTGCGGATCGAGCGGACCGGCGACCCGGCGGGAGGCGCCGCCGGGCAAGTGGCCACGGTTGGTGTGCGACCGGGCGGGGCGCCGACGACCCCGGCAGGGCGCCCGGTTCGCCCGCAGCCCGTCGGGGGTGAGCCCGCAAGCGGGAATGCCCCCCGGCCGGCCGTGGCGGGGACGCCCTCCCGGCGGCTCAGCCGGTCGGGCCGACCGGGGGGCTCGGCCGGCGCTGGGCGTCGAGGGCGTTCCGGGCGGCCATGAACGACGCCGCGGCGACGGCCATCCCGAATGCCAGCACCTCCGAGCCCGCTCGGAGCGAGATTGCTGCCACGACGGGGATGAGCGCACCGAGCACCCAGGCGAGCTGGAAGCGAGACTCGAAGCGCCCGAAGGCGCGTCCCTGGTGGAGCTCCGGGGCGTCGCGCTGGACGAGCGCGTCGAAGGAGACCTTCCCGCACCCGGCTGCCAGGCCCATGACGGCGGCGAGCCCGATGGTCGGCCAGTCCCCGCCGCCGGCAGCGGCGACTGCGACGCTGGCGACCACGACGCTGAGCAGGCTCGCGACGAGGATGGTGTCCTCCCGCACGTGCCGTCGCAGCCGGGGCGCGACGCGTGTTGCGACCAGGTTGCCACCCGCGCTCGCCACGAGCGCGGCGCCGTAGATGTAGAGGGGCGCGTGCGCGTCACGCAGGTTGAACGCGACGAGGAAGATCAGATATCCGACGCCGCCGCGCAGCACCGCCATCGCCGTCGCCGCGACGAGCGTCAGCGGTGCCCAGGCGCCGAAGAGGAGATGTCGCCCACCGTGCCGCAGGCCAGCCGGCCGCCGCGCCTGCCCCTGCCGGTGCCCGGCACTCCCTGACCCTCGCCCGTCGGTGGCCCCACGCCCGGCACGGACGCCCGGCCGAGCGGCGGTGTCACCGGCGAGCTCGGATGTCCCGGGGTCCCACCCGGCCGTCGTGGACGCGTGGGGATGGGACTCGAGCACCCCGGTATCCGTCCGCCGGGCCTCGGGTTCGGACTTGCGCAGCCACGCGGGCTGGCGGACGAGGAGCGTGCTCGCCGCGAGCGCACCGCCCACGAGCACGACCGCGTCGAGCCGGAGCACCCACGCAGAGCCGAGGCCTGGGATCGACAGCATCGCCGCACCGACGCCGCCTGCGACGATCGCGCTGAGCCCCGAGAGCAGCGAGAGATGGGAGTTCGCCCCGACGAGCTGGTGGTGGGAGTCGACGGTGCCCGGCACGAGGGATGCCTTCGTCACGGTGTAAGTCTTCGAGGCGATGAGCACGAGGAACGCCTCGGGGAACAGGACGAGACTGTGCAGGTCTCGTGCCATGAGAAGGCACAGGACCGCCCGAACGAGGGCGGAGAGGATGACCATCGTTCGCCGGGCGGCACGTGTTCGGTCCAGAAGGGGCGAGAGCAGCGGCGCGACCACGATGAACGGTGCCATCGTGAGGACGAGGTAGAGGAGGACCTGGCTCCGCGCGGCATCGGGCGAGATCGAGAAGAAGAGCGACCCGGCCAGCGCGACCGTGACCAAGGTGTCGCCCGAGACCATGAGCACGTGCGTGCGTGCGAGCCGGCCGAGCGGGGTCGTCGGATGGACCAGGTCGTCGACGGGGCCGTCCACGAAGCGGCGCGCCCTCGCGCGAAGTGCCCCGGTTGCCACCCGCTCATCGTACGGCGTCACCCCGCGGCGGCTCGGACACGAGGGCACCGGCTCGGCACGCTGCGCGCAGACCGGCGTGGCAGTTGGTACGGTTCGGGGCGTGCTGCGTGAGACCCCTGCAGGTGCAGCTGGCGCGCCGGTGCTGGGCGTCGATCTCGGGGGAACCAACGTCCGGGCCGGACTCGTCACCCAGGGTGGTGTCGTGCTCGAGCGGCGCGCGCGCCCCACACCCCGCGGTCCTGGGAGCGCGGGCCAGCTCGTCGACTTCTTGCGGAGCAGTCTCGCCGAGCTCACCGGCCAGCTGGGCGTCGCCGGACACGCCGCGGACGCCGGCGCTACTCCTCCGCCCTCCGTCCGGGCTGCCCCGGCGCCAGGAGCAGGCACGGGTCAGGACTTGCTCGGGGTGACCGGTGTGGTGATGGGGGTGCCCGGCTCCGTTGACTACCAGGACCAGCGCGTGCTCGTCGCGCCCAACCTCGACCGGGAGGTCGTCGGCGCCTTGTGGGCAGACGGGCTGGAAGCGGCGCTCGGTGCGCCGGTCGAGTTGGCAAACGACGCCGACCTCGCGGCCGTCGGCGAGGCGACCTTCGGAGCTGGTCGCACCTATCGAGACGTGGTCTATCTCACCGTCTCCACCGGGATCGGCGCCGGCGTCGTGCTCGGCGGGCGGCTGGTCCGCGGGCGACGCTCTGCGGGCGAGGTCGGCCACACGGTGCTGGATGCCTGCGCCCTGCGCGCCGGACAGCCGGCGACCCTCGAAGAGCTCGGGGCGGGACCTGCCCTCGAACGGCTGGCGCGCCGGGAGGGGAGCAACGCCGGTGGTGCCGAGCTCGCCCGACTCGCGCTCGAGGGCGACGCACGCTCGGCGGCCATCCTGGACGAGGTAGCGGAGGCGGTCGCGCTGGGCGTCGGGAACCTCGCGCTCTGCTTCGCGCCGGATGTGGTCGTGCTCGGCGGTGGCCTGGGGCTCGCCCCCGGGTTCTTCCCCCGCGTCGTCACGGCGCTGCACGCCCTCGACCGCCCCGCCTTCGATCCCGCCGAGCTGGCCGTCGTGCCGTCGGCGCTCGGTGACGACGCCGGCCTCGCCGGGACGGGTGCCTGGGCGACAGCAGCAGGGACGAGCGTGCAACCGGCGCACCCCGCTCGTGGGGCTGGGAGGCCGTCGCGGTGCGCGCTGTGACGGCCGACGACGTGAGGAGGCCGCCCCAGGTCCTCGTCGTCCGTCACGGCGAGACGGCTTGGAGCCGTGTCGGGCGTCACACCGGCCGCACCGACGTGCCGCTCGACGAGGCGGGGCGCGCTGCTGCTCGGGGGCTGGTCGGCGTCGCTGACCTCGTCGGTGTCCCGGCTCCGGGGCTCGTGGCGACCTCCCCGCTCTCGCGCGCACGTGAGACCTGTGCGCTCGCCGGCCTCGAGGCGACCGGCCCGGCGGTCGTGCTCGACGACCTCGCCGAGTGGGACTACGGGGACTACGAGGGTCGCACGACCCCGGAGATCCGCACGCAGCGACCGGGTTGGTCGCTCTGGCGTGACGGCGTCCCCGGAGGGGAGCGCCTGGAGGACGTCGCGCGCCGCGCCGATGCCGTGCTCGACCGCCTCCGGGCATACTCGGCGCCCGTGGTGTTGGTCGCCCACGGGCATCTCCTACGCGTCGTGACGGCGCGCTGGCTCGACCTCGCTCCCGTGGCAGCCTCGGGCTTCGTGCTCGGTCCGGCACGCGTGGGTGTGCTCGGCTGGGAGCACGAGCTGCCGGCGCTCGAGCTCTGGAATGCCACCGTGGCCGAAGGGAGGGTGGTCGCCTCGGGGGAGCCGTGACCGGTGCCCGCACATCCAGCCGGTAGGCCCGGCCGCCCGGGCGCAGCCGGAAGGGCCCGGTCAGGAAGTCCTGTTCGGATGCCTGAGAGCCCTGGGTCCGCTGGTGTCGACGCGAGGGTGGGAACCAACGGGGAGCCGAGGGCGTTAGAACAGAACGGAGGAGCCGGGCAACGCTCGGGGAGAGAGGGACGATGGTCGACAGCGCGGTGCCGGTTGCGGTCGTGGTGGTCGGGGCGCTCGGCGCTGGCTGGGCCCGCGTCGTGTCCTCTCGGGGCCGCCGAGGGCGCCGGGGTCCGGCGGTTCTCCCGATTCCGGTCCGCGTCGACCAACGCGCCCCTCGTCGGCCTCGCTGAGGCAGGCGGGACCGACGAGCGCCCGTCCCGGCCCTCTCGGCGCCGCAGCGTCTCGGGCGCGACGGTGATCCGTGGCCTAGGCTTCGGGCGTGCACCGGGAGCGGACCTCGT